>JAITDR010000172.1 GCA_031282465.1 Desulfovibrio sp. | reverse complement strand
TCCAGGGCAAGGGTCTGGACGATTTCCGCAACGTTTTCTTCACTTACGGGGGTGACGTGTTCGACGAAAAAGATGTCGAGCCGGCGGCGCAGGTTGTCCACGTCCACGCCGACCGCGTTCAGGAGGTTCCGGCCGTTTTCTTCGGACAGGATGCCGTAAAGCAGGTGTTCGAGGGTGAAGTATTCATGCCGGCGCACGCGGACTTCTCTGACCGCGAGGGCGAAGGCTCTTTCCAGGTGGAAGTCGAGCATTCAGGTTTCCTCCATACTGCAACGCAGGGGGAACCCGGCTTTTCCGGCTTTGTGCCGCACCTGGGCGACTTTGGTTTCGGCCATTTCTTCGGTATATACGCCGCAGGAGCATTTGCCCCTCTCGTGTACGGCAAGCATGACTGCCGCGGCTTCTTCAGCGCTTTTGCGGAATATGGAAACCAAGACTTCGATGACGAATTCCATGGTAGTATAGTCATCGTTGTGCAGTATGACATGAAAACGCCGCGGTTCGCGCGTTGTCGTGCCTGTTGCGGCGCCCGACTGCCGCTCTTCGGAAAAACCGCCCATAGTATGACCGTACCCGTCTGCTCGTCGATTTCGGGACCGCCCTGCCGCCCGCGCGGTTGGAAGCGGATTACAGATATGATATAGAGGAATACGGCAAGGTCAAGAGGAAAATACGCCGCCTGCGCGGCGCAGCCGACAAAGGAACATGCGGCGGGAACCGTTGCGCCGTTGACGAAGGGACGTGCATCGAAAATTGCGGTGCCGCTGACGGGTGTCTGCATTCCGGGCAGCGGATGAGCCTGCCCGGTCCGCTTCACGTCAGGAAGTTCATGAGTCGGCCCTGGTCGGAAAGCAGGGCATTGAGCAGTCTGTCCGACGGGTCGGCGCGCGCTCCGAGGATGGAGCGCGCGGCAGTCAGGTCGTAAATTTTCGCCTGTCGTTCCAGGGCTTCAGCGCTGGTCTTGAAACCGGCGCCCATGGCCTGCCATGAGGAATCCTTGAGTTTCAGGTCGTTCAGGCTGTTCTCCAGAGTACTCAGCGCGGTTGCCGGATCTTTGACGGCGGTGTCTTTGTCGGGTACAGCCGAGGCAATCCAGCCGGCAACATTGTCCAACGCAATCTCCTTGTGCGTCTTGCCGATATAAATGTCTATTTTCGGTGAGGTGCCGTCCAGCAGCTTTATGCCGTTGTACTCGGTGTTTGCTGCAAGTTTTTCCATATCTTCCCGCGCGGCGATATACCTATCCTGTAAGGTCTGATTTGCGCCGAACGTCGGATCGTTCAAGGCGCCAATCATAGTGCCGAGCGACTGTTGCATGCCTTGTGCCGCTGTGTGCAGGATATCGGCGATGCTTTTGCCTTCCATGGCGTTGAGGGCGGCCTGGCGGTACATGCCTGCATCGGCGCGCATGGTGCCGGTCAGGGCCTCGGCCATGATTTCCCGGCCGCTTTTGCTTTGTCGCGTGAACATGTGCTCGACCAAGGACGCGCCGCCGCCCTGTTCGAGCAGTTGCCCGATCAGCGCGTTCTGCACGGCAAGCACGGTTTGCAGGGTAGAGGACAATCCGCTCACGTCGACACCTCCAGGACGGCCCTTCAGGTATAACCGTCCATAGCGCTTGTCGGCGTTTCGAGAAAAAAGTTTAGACCTGAAACGGGAGAGTGCTTTTGCCTTGCCGGACGTTTTCGGATATAAGGTTATCCGCGCAGTCCGCCTGTGGTATAGGCGGCAAGGAGGCAAAACGTGTCCGATCCTTACGCGATTCCCAAGCATTTCAATATAGCCGGCCCCTGCGTTCCAAAATATCACTACATGCTGGACGCGATAGAGCGACTTCCTGAAGCGAGAAAACTCGCTGAAAACATGAACTATTTTGTCATTCACGCGGCCAGGCAGTCGGGCAAAACAACACTGTTGCGTGCCTTGACCCGAGAAATCAACGCTGCCGGCAAATTTTACGCACTGTACTGTTCGTTGGAAACAGTGCAAGGCATAGAATCTTTGGAAGACGGCATCCGGGCCGTGCTGTTTGCTGTTAAGCGAGCCCTGAACAGGTCACCCGAAGAAGCCCTGCGCGACAACGGATCGGCTTCTTTTTCAACTGAAGGACCGTCAATCGCCGTGGGTCAGGCTTTGACGGATGTATGCGCGGCCTTGAAAAAACCGCTCATTATCTTTTTCGACGAGGCGGATTGCCTCTCCGGGCAGGTGCTTATCAGTTTCCTGCGCCAACTGCGCGACGGCTATGTTGTCAGAGATGAATCCCCGTTCCCTTGGTCCGTTTCCCTCATCGGCATGCGCGACATCCGGGATTTCAAGGCTCAAGTGCGGCCGGACAGGCATACCTTGGGATCGGCAAGCCCCTTCAATATCGTCGCCAAGGCACTGACGCTCAACAACTTCACTCCGGAGCAAACATCGGCCCTCTACAGGCAGCATACGGAAACCGTGGGACAGCCTTTTGAGGAAAGCGCCGTGGAGCGCGCCTTCTATTGGTCGGAAGGCCAGCCATGGCTGGTCAATGCCCT
>JAITDR010000153.1 GCA_031282465.1 Desulfovibrio sp. | reverse complement strand
AGGCGTTCGCGGCCGGCGCGGCAGCCGGAGCGGAAAGTCTGATCCTGGCCGGGGGTGTGGCAGCCAATGCTTTATTGCGGCGCAGGATGCAGGATATTGCCGACAGGCATGACGTGCCGCTGTGCGTCCCTTCGTTGCGGCTGTGCGCGGACAACGGCGCCATGATTGCTTATCTGGGCGCTTTGCTGGCGGACATCGGCTACTCGCACTCTCCGGATATGGAGACCGTGCCGCGCGGCCGGCCTATCCCCGACGATATGCTCAGAGCAATGTCACCTTGAAATTGCCCGGCCGTTCCTACGGTAATCAACGCTTGAAACAGTTCGCTTAAAGCGGATTGATATTGAAAATATCCATTCGCTCTGCAGGGATTTGTTCCACGAATCCTTGCAGAGCAGTTCACTCGTTTCATGCGTGAACTGCTCTGATTCATTCAGACTACAAAAGTCTTGATACGCTCCAATTCTGCTTCATCCACGAAAAAAGGCGTTGCGTTCATGCCCAGCGAGTGTGCCGTTACCAGAAAAAAAGCGGCTGCGGCAATGCTCAGTTTGTGTATTCCACCCGTGTTTTTTTCAAGAAAGTTAAAGGAAAACTGCACATTGCGAATATTCAGATCCCGGCAGACACGAAAGAATTTTCTGATTTCCTGAACCCGGTTCGTCGTGTCAAAAATGATGTACTTCAGGTGAATGCAATCGGGGCTTTGTGCTCTTTCCCTGTAACGGGCCAAGGTGCGCAGCACCGCGCCGAATCCGTCCACTCCTTTCACCTTTTTGTATGTTTCAGCCGTACCCGAATCCAGGCTTACATTCACCGCGCCGTCGCCGCTTTGCAGCAAATCGGCAACAGTCGGGGAATATCTCAGGGCATTGGTGTGTATGTATTGCCGGTATCCCTCCTTGCGAATTGCCGTCGCGCATTCCTCAAATTCCGGCAGGATGCTCGGCTCGCCTCCTCCCCAACTGAAAAAGCAATTATGGGCCGCCATACCGGATGCAAAAAGGCTCCTGAGAGCCGGCAAGACGGCATATACAGGCCCTTTTTCGCGCCACAGAGAACAGTAGACACATTTACAGTTGCACCGACGGCGGTGCATGTTCAAAGACACTGTGCGAAAAAGGACTTCGGGAGCGGCAGTCCGCGCTGCACGGACGTCGGTCTCTGTCAGGTGCGGGCAGTTACAGCACAAAGATGTGTGTCCCTGGAGTTCGACAATCACATTTTCCAGATATCGCAGGTAGTCAGAAAGGTTCAGCGGGCCGCCGAAAAACGGAAACGAGGGGACACGCAATGCACGGACATTGCAACATGGCTGAATGCCGGCCGGTTCAAAATTTAGATCATTGGTTATAAAGGAACAAATTCGCATTTCCCGATTTTCCATAAAAAAGCGAGACGTTGTCATATAGAGAAACAGGCTGCATACGTTCTTTCAGCGTCTTGCCCCACCATACACTTCACGACCTTGCCCGCCGCGATATTGAGCCCTTTACTTTCAAACAATTAGCACTTGGTGCAAAATCCGTCAACCACAGCCACAATCTGGGCCAGGGCAATCGAATGAAAATTGCGTTCTGCCGCACCAATGTCCACAAAGATGGAGGGCGAAAACATATCGGATTTCCGCCTTCACGGGAAAGCCGTTCGGAATACAGCACTGTGCGACAACAAAATGTTCATTCGATTGCCCTGCAATCACAATCACAACCAAGGAATCCAGGGAACCCGTAGGTAAGCCGGCAGCATTCAATCCTCGACAAGATGGGGAACGGCGACCGTATTTTTTTCCGCCGAAAGCCTAGAGTTTTTATAGAAAATAGAGTAACGTCCGCCGCATGCGGTTCAGAAAACGCGCAATAACAATCCCCGGTGCGAGGTTTTTTACAGGATGCGCTTTGAACTTTTCGTCGCGCGGCGCTATCTTTTCGCCCGCCGAGGGCAGGCTTTCATCTCGGTCATTTCCTGGCTGTCCGTGGCCGGGGTGGCCTTGGGCGTTGCCTCGCTCATCGTCGTCATGGGCGTCATGAACGGCTTCACAACGGATTTGCGCGACAAGATTATCGGCATGGCCGCGCATGCCGTCGTGTACAGTTCCGAACCCGTCTTTGAAGAAGACCCGGCGCTTGAGGAAACCCTGCGCTCCGCACCGGGTATTATCGGCCTCACGCCCTTCATTCATTCCGGGGTGCTGCTCTCGGGCCGCTCCGGCGGCTCCGGGGTCTACCTGCGCGGCGTGGACCCGAAAAACGCCGCCGCCGTACTCGGCGGTCTGAAAAACATGACCCGCGGCAAGGTCGAGGACCTGGACGACCCCGAGGGATTGCCGGGCATCATCATCGGCGAAGTACTTGCCGACAAACTGGCCGTGAACATGGGCGGCAGGGTCAACGTCATGGCCCCCTCGGGCCGGCAAAGCGCCGCGGGGTTCACCCCGCGCATCACGCCCTTCCGCGTGGTCGGGCTGTTCCGCATCGGCCTCGCCGATTATGACGGCGCCCTGGCTTTCGTGAACCTGCCCAACGCCAGAGAAGCCCTGGGGCGGCCGGGCCGGGGTGTTTCCGGCATCGAAACGGCCGTGAACGATGTCTACGCGGCCGGCGACATCCTGCGCAACGCGCTGGCCCGCACGGACAGACCGGACCTCTATGCCCGCACCTGGCAGGAAATGAACGCCAACCTCTTCGCCGCACTGAAACTGGAAAAAGCCGCCATGGCCGTCATCCTGACCCTGGTCGTGCTGGTCGGCTCCTTTTCCATCGTGACCGCCCTCGTCATGCTGGTCATGGAAAAAAAACGGGACATCGCCGTGCTGATGTCCATGGGCGCCGACACAGGGAAGGTGCGCGGCATTTTCATGCTCCAGGGACTGCTGATCGGCCTCATGGGCACAACGGCCGGCCTGACTCTGGGCCTCGGCTGCTGCATGCTGCTTAAACGCTACAAATTCATCGAACTGCCCAGGGGCGTCTATTCGCTTGACTATCTGCCCGTTCTGCTGCATTGGCAGGATGTGCTGTTGACGGGGACGGGAGCCATGCTGCTCTGCTTTTTCGCGACGCTGTACCCGGCGGGCCGGGCGGCGGGCAT
>JAITDR010000134.1 GCA_031282465.1 Desulfovibrio sp. | reverse complement strand
GGTACCTGCGACACGAAGTTCCCTGAACTGTCCTACGCCCGGGATCTTCTGGAAAAAGCCGGGGTCGCCGCCCTGCTGGTAAATGTCGGCATTTTTCCCGTTGATCACCCGGTGGACGTGAAAAACACCGAGGTTGCGAAACATCACCCCACGGCCCCCGGCTTCCTTGCCGACGTCCAGGATCGGGGCGAAGCCGTGGGCATGATGGCCGAAGCCCTCGAAGCGTTCATGCTTTCCCGCGACGATATAGCGGGCGTCCTCGGCATGGGCGGCACAGGCAACACGGCGCTGGTCACCCGCGCCATGCGGGCGCTCCCCGTCGGCCTGCCCAAACTTATGGTTTCCACTGTGGCGTCCGGCGACGTTTCCCCCTACGTCGGCCCGACCGATATCTGTATGATGGCCTCCGTGGCCGACGTGGCCGGGCTGAACCCCGTCACCCGCGCCGTGCTCGGCAACGCGGCCCACGCCGTGGCGGGCATGGTCGCCAACGCCGTGCCGCAGACCGCCGCGCACAAGCCGTTGCTCGGCATGACCATGTTCGGCGTCACAACCCCCTGTGTGCAGAAACTCATCGACATTTTCGAGAACGACTACGACCCGCTCGTGTTCCACGCCACGGGCACGGGCGGCAGGGCCTTCGAGAAATTGATCGATTCCGGCATGATCCGGCACGTCATCGACGTAACGCTTACGGAAGTATGCGACCTCTTCATGGGCGGCGTGATGAGCGCCGGACCGGACAGGCTCGGCAGCATCGCCCGCACGGGCATCCCCTATGTGGGCAGCCTCGGCGCGCTGGACATGGTCAATTTTGCCGCCCTCGATACCGTGCCCGAACAATACAAACACCGCAAACTTCATGTGCACAACGCCAACGTGACCCTCATGCGCACGACGCCTGAAGAAAACGCGGCCATGGGCCGCTGGATAGGTGAAAAACTCAACAAATGCGAAGGGGAGGTGCGCTTCCTCATACCCGAAGGCGGCGTTTCCGTCATTGACGCGCCGGGGATGCCGTTCTACGACCCCGAAGCGGACAAGGCGCTTTTTGAAAGCCTTGAGGCCGCGGTCGTACAGACGGCGAAACGCAAGCTCATCCGCCTGCCGTACAACCTGAACGACCCGGCGTTCGCCGAAGCCCTTGCGGAATATTTCCGCGCCGTCACACGCTGAAAACACCGGAGGTTTCAACAGTGGCACTTACCCGTACGACAATCCTCGACACCCTGCGCGCCAAAATCGCGGCCGGCAGGCCCATCATCGGCGGCGGCGCGGGCACGGGCATTTCCGCCAAATGCGAAGAAGCAGGCGGCATAGACCTGATCGTCATCTACAACTCCGGCCGCTACCGCATGGCCGGCCGCGGCTCCCTCGCCGGGCTGCTCGCCTACGGCAACGCCAACGACATCGTGCTGGAACTCGCGCGCGAAGTCCTCCCCGTGGTGAAAAAAACTCCCGTTCTCGCGGGCATCAACGGTACGGACCCGTTCACGAACTGGGATTCCTTCCTGCGCCGCATCAAGGACGAAGGCTTCGCCGGCGTGCAGAATTTCCCCACTGTGGGCTTGATTGACGGCGTGTTCCGCGCCAATCTCGAAGAAACCGGCATGGGCTACGCCCTTGAGGTCGATGCCGTTGAAAAATCCCGCAAAATGGACCTGCTGACGACGCCCTACGTGTTCAATCCCGACGACGCGCGGGCCATGACCAACGCGGGCGCCGACATCCTCGTCGCGCACATGGGGTTGACGACGGCGGGCAGCATCGGCGCGCAGACGGCCAAGAGCCTCGACGACTGCGTCACGCTTATCGACGCGATTGCCGCGGCCGCCCGCTCCGTCCGCTCCGACATCATCATGCTCTGCCACGGCGGTCCCATCGCCATGCCGCAGGACGCCCGCTACGTCCTTCAGAAATGCAAAGACATTCAGGGATTTTACGGCGCAAGCAGCATGGAGCGCCTGCCGACCGAAAAAGCCGTCAAAGCCCAGGTGGAGGAATTCGGCAAAATTACGTTTTAATAAGTACATTATTCGAGTGGGTTAACTTTGAAAATGCACATCCCCGATGAGGGGAGTCGGCCTGAGCAGGCGCAAGGCCGACTGGGGAAATCATTTCCCCCGGCGGGGTCCGGGGCAGCGCCCCGGCTGCCGGAGGCATAAAATCAACCTTGAAATGCGCTAAGGAATTGTTCATAAATAACATTTACAGATTACTCCCTAACCACAGTGGAATTATCGGGATCCTATCGCATAAATGTTAAGATAATCAATGAACAACTCCTAAAAGGAATCGGCGATGAAAATTTCCCGCAACACGGCCCGCCTCAAGCCGTCGGCCACCATGGCCGTCAGCGCTCGGGCCCAGGCCCTCAAGGCCCAGGGACGGCATATCCTCAGCCTGTCCGTGGGTGAGCCGGATTTCCCCACCCCCGGGCATATCTGCGCGGCCGCCAAAGAAGCCCTCGACGCCGGGTTTACCCACTACACCCCGGTACCCGGCCTGCCGGAACTGCTGGACGCCGCGGCAGGCTACTTCAACCGCTTTTACGATGCCGGGGCTTCGAGGGACAACATCATCGTCGGCAACGGCGGCAAACACTGCATCTATAATGTATTCGCCTGCCTGCTCGACCCCGGCGACGAGGCGCTGGTGCCCGCGCCGTACTGGGTCAGCTATCCGCCCATGGTCGAACTGACCGGAGCAACGGCCGTTATCGTCCCCGCACCGGCGGAAAAAAACTTCAAAGTCGACCCGGACATGCTCGAAGCGCACCTGACGCCCCGAACCCGCATGCTCGTGCTGAATTCGCCCTCCAACCCCACCGGCGTCTGCTACACAAGGGCCGAACTGGACGCCCTGGCAAGTTGGGCCGTGGACAGAAAACTTGTCGTCCTTTCCGACGAAATATACGACCGCCTGACCTACGGCGGCGTGCAGGCTCAAAGCCTGTGCTCCTGGTGGAAACGGATTCCGGAACACTTCGTGATTATCAACGGCCTTTCCAAAACCTTTGCCATGACCGGCTGGCGTCTCGGCTATACCCTGGCCGCGCCCGAACTGATCAAGGCAATGAACCGCCTGCAGGGACAGTCCACGTCCAATGTCTGCTCCATTGCCCAGAAGGCGGGCGTTGCCGCCCTGAACGGCGATTACTCCGCCGTGGAAACCATGCGCGCCGCCTTTGAGCGCCGCAGAGCCCTCGCCCTGCGCGTCATCTCCGGCTGGCCCGACGTCTTCTGCCCCGAGCCGGAAGGCGCGTTCTACTGCTTCCCCGATGTACACCGGCACTACGGCGCAGCCTTTGCCGATTCGGTTTCCCTGTGTTCATACCTGCTGGACGAAGTCGGCGTGGCCGTCGTGCCGGGCGCGGCTTTCGGCGACGACCGTTGCATCCGCATCTCCTATGCGGTGAGCGACGATACCCTGTCCGAAGCTCTGGAAAAAATAGGCCGCGTACTGTCGCGCGAAAGGGGTCGGCCATGACCGCTCATTACCTTGACTGGACGCATGCCTACAGCGCCCGCCTGCAGGGCAAATCCGCCGACGGGTCGCGCGGCGCTTCGCGTCTCGGGCGCGTCGCCGCCTCGTTCGCCGCGGACGTCAAAGCCGGGCGGCTGCCCTATCTGACCATGCCCTACCGCGCCGAACTGGAGAAGGAACTCCCCCTCGTCCTCGACCGCCTCCGGTCCTGCAAACACATGCTGCTGTTGGGGATAGGAGGATCGGCCCTCGGCGCGCGCGCCCTGCAGAAAGCCTTTTATCCCGCCCAGGACAGGCCGGGCTGCACCGGCCGCTGCCTCTGGATTGCCGACAACATAGACCCGGATACGCTGGACGCCTGGATGAATACCCTGCCGCTCGAAGAAACGGCCGTAGTCGTGATTTCCAAATCCGGCGGCACCATCGAAACCATGGCCCAGTATTTCCTGGTGCGCCGCAGACTGCAAAAGGCATTGGGCGCGGCCTGGAAAGACCGTGTGGTGCTGGTCACGGACGCGAATGCCGGCGAACTCAGAGCCGAAGCCCGCAACGAATCCATGTGCTCCCTGCCCGTGCCGGATTACCTCGGCGGACGCTACTCCGTCCTGAGCGCGGTGGGTCTGCTGCCCGCGGGTTTTCTGGGCATAGACACCAAGGCCCTTCTGGACGGCGCGGCCTCGGTCGCCGCACCCCTGCTCGTCTCCGAGTCCTCCATGCACGGCGCCCTGGCCGCGCACCCCGCCCGGCATCTGGCCGTATGGGCCGAGGAACTGACGGCGCACAGCTACAGCGAGCTGATTTTCTTCTCCTACATCCCCCTCTGGAACTATTTCGGAGCCTGGTTCAGCCAACTTTGGGCCGAAAGCCTGGGCAAAGACGGACACGGCTCCATGCCCGTGCCCGCCGTGGGCGTGACCGACCAGCATTCCGTCAACCAGATGTTTCTGGACGGCCCGCGCAACAAAGGCTGTCTGTTCCTGACCTGCGATACTCTGCCCAAAGGCGAGGCCTTCGGCGAGGCCGCTCCGGAGAAATGGAACTGGCTCAGAGACAAGCATTTCGGGGATCTGCTCCGGGCCGAAGCCCTGGGCACACGCATGGCCCTGCACAAATGCGGCGTGCCGCTGGTGCATATCGATATGGGCGCGGCGGACGAACACGCGGCGGGCAAACTCATGGGACTGTGCATGACGGCCACCATACTCGCCGGCCTGCTCATGGGCATCAATCCCGTGGATCAACCCGCGGTGGAACTGGG
>JAITDR010000023.1 GCA_031282465.1 Desulfovibrio sp. | reverse complement strand
GCGCGGCATTTACCTGCCTGTGCGCGAAGCTCTTTGCCGCTACCGCAGTCCTGCGCGCTACGACGACCTGCTCACGGTGGCCTGCCGGGTCGACAAGCCGCGCCGTGCCTCCTTTACCTTCGCCTACCGCATTCTCGACGAAACCGGTACAACTCTTCTGGCCGAAGGATGGACCGAACACGCCTGCACGGATGCACGGGGCAAACCCGTCGCCGCCCCGGACTGGTTCAGACGGGCATTTTTCCCTCCCGCGTAAGCGGCGTAATGTACCGGTACCGGACACGCGCAACCCCGGCGCGCCGCTGAGACAATGATTTTCGCACCGCGTAATGCGGTCGGATTCAGTCTTGACAGGGCAACGTGTGCTTGACAAGCTGTCAGGGTCTTGACAACATGCCATTAACTTGACAGTCGACTTGCGAGGGACCCGGACCGGGATTTTCAACGCGGAGGGGACATGGAGCCTACGGAAAACAGCATCTTGGGGCAAAACACCTCACTCGCGGGTGTGTTCCGCACCCTGCGCAAGGTGGCGCCGACGGACAGCACCGTACTGGTGACCGGGGAATCGGGAACGGGCAAGGAACTGCTGGTGCGTGCCCTGCACCGGCTCAGTCCGCGCCGCGACAACGCCTTTGTGCCCATCAACTGCGGGGCCATTCCTGCGGAACTTCTGGAATCGGAACTCTTCGGCCATGAGAAAGGGGCGTTCACACACGCCATCCGTACGCGCCCGGGACGTTTCGAGATGGCCGAGGGCGGCACCGTGTTCCTGGACGAGATAGGCGAAATGAATATTTCCCTGCAGGTCAAAATTCTGCGCGTGCTGCAGGAAAGGGAGATAGAACGCGTCGGCGGGCTCGGCGCGAAAAAGGTGGACGTGCGGGTCGTCGCCGCCACCAACAGAAACCTTGAGGAAGAAGTGGCTGCAGGACGCTTCCGCGAGGATCTGTATTACCGCCTGAACGTCATTCCCTTACATCTGCCCGCCTTGCGGGAACGCGGAGAAGACGTCATCCTGCTCGCCGAATATTTCCTGCGGCGATTCTGCGCCAAGAAAAAGCGGTCTGTGCTGAACATCGACCCGGAGGCGCGGCGTGTTCTGGAGCTTTACCCCTGGCCGGGCAATGTGCGTGAGTTGGAAAACCTCGCCGAGCGCCTGTCCGTGCTGTGCGACGGGGACAGCATAAGCGTTGCGGACTTGCCGGACAAAATCCGCTCCGTCACCGGCAACGCCGGCGACTTGCCGCCCTTGAGCGCGCCGCAGCCCGCCTCACCGCGCTCAGGCTTCCCCTGGCCTACAATGGCCGACCTGCGGGAACGAAATTTGGGGCTAAAGGAATATATCGACACAGCCGAAGAGAAACTGTTGCTGGAAGCTCTGGAACTGGCTCAGGGAGTGAAGAATCAGGCGGCGGAACTGCTCGGCATCAAACGCACCACGCTGATCGAAAAGCTGAAAAAACGGAATATGGAATGAGTACGGGCCTGGACCGTGTAATACTTTCTTTTTTATTTTTTATATCTTCTGCGGCCGACTCCCTCTAAGGAGCCGACGCGAAAATTTATGTATTACATAGTACCGGAGCGCCGCGGAGAAAGGAACATGGCAGGGATGGGGATGCACCTCGCGGTTGCGCGGACGAGTTTTGCCGCAACGCGGATATGCTCGGCGGCCGCGCGTACGCATTCTGCCGTTGCACGGGTATGTTCGGCCGTTGCGGCTTTGTCTCCGCGGCCGGCGCTCGGAATCCTCGGCCTTCTGTGCGCGTTGCAGGCACCGGTTGCGGCTTTGGGGGCCACCCTTGAATGGAAGGCCTTGCCCGACCGTGAACGGATAACCATGCGACTCGGTCCCACGGACGGCATGGCGGGACGCGTGGATCGCGTAGCGCCGAATGCGGTGCTCGTGCCCTTTACTTCCATGCCGCCCGGTCTGCTTATCAACGATACCCCGGAAGACGCGAAACTCTTTCAAAAAACCATGGCCATGGGCCGCGCTCTGGCCCTCGTGACCCAGACGCCGGAATTCGGTTTTCTGGTCAACCGGCAAAGCCCGTCCGAACTGATCATCGACCTTTTCCCCAACCCGTTGGGCGCACGCTGGAAGCGCACCGCTCCCGCCACGGTATCGGAAATGGCGCCGGACAGGGCCTTACAGCCCATCAGCCCGCCGGATGCCGTGACCGAGGCCTTGCGCACGGACCCCGGAGGACAGAGCGCGCAATCCAGATCCCTCACGGAAGCAGCCGGACGCGCCGACAACGGAGACGGGACACCGTCCGTCGTTGCTCCGGCTCCTGCCGCATCGGCTGCCCTCGTTTCACCCCCTGCTCCTTCCGCCGCATCACTGCCTGCCGGACCAGTTGCACCCCCTCCTGCCGCGCCTCCCGTTGCAACTTCGCCTGCAGGCCCTTCAGCCTCCGTTGCAGCGCCTCCCGCCGGCCCCGCTGCAGTACCTCCTGTTGCAGCTGCCCCTGTCGCGGCGTCACCTGCCGGACCTACCGTCGCTCCGCCGTCCGTCGTGCCGCCCCCGACTTCGGCACCGGCATCTCTGCCGTCCGGCGCGCCGTCGTCGTCTACGGCGGTTTCCACTCCGGTTCCGGCGGCGAGCGCATCCCCCGTTCCTCCCGGGTCCGGAGCAACGGCAACCTCAAGCGCCCCCGTACCCGCCCTGCTCGGTACACCTGAACACGCGCTCAGAGCCACGCGCATGGGCGAAGCCCCGCCGCCTGTAGTTCCCCGCAGGTCCGAACTGCCCGGCCCGGACGGCAACGCCGCCCAGCCCCGCCCCGGCGCTGCAGAAGCGGGAGAACAGACGTCTTCGGCCGACCGACCCTTTCAACTCTATCTCCCTCCCCTGCCGACACCGGAAGCCGTCCCACCGGCCGCGCCCCCATCCGTGCAGGCACAAGCGCAGCAACCATCCGCGTCCGCTCAGGTGCAAACGCAGCAAACGCGCGCGCCCGCGCAAAGCCCGGCTCCTCAAGTTCCCGTGCAGCCCCCCGCACAGGTTCAAGCGCCGCCGGCGCTCGCGTCCGCTCAAGGCCAAGTCCCCGCGCCCGCGCAAAGTCGAGTCCCCCAGGTTCCTGTGCAGCAGGCCGGGAGGGGGCAGGAGCCGGCACAGGCACAAGCACAGGCACAGGCACAGGTGCCCCTTGCCCCCGCGTACGACCCGGGACAAACGCCTGCTTCCGCTCAGGGACAAGTGCCCGCGCAGAGCCCGATTCCTCAAGTCCCTTTACAGGCGCAGGGTGCGCAGGCTTCCGCACAACCTCAGGCACGGCAATCTCCCGCACCGACGCAGGTTCAGGCGCCTCTGACACCGCCCCCCGGAGTGGGCGTGCCTGCCCGTAACAGCGTGTACTCCGGCAGCATCAACGTCGGAGGCCCGGAAAGCGTTGCCGCCGGCTCTTATCAGGCCGGCGCCGGCGACACGCAGGGCGCGCCTCCGGCCGGGACAGGGCGAGCGGAAATTCCCGCCGCACCGGGAACGCCTCCTGCGTCCGTGCAGCAGCCCCAAGCCGTGCAAACGCAGGGCGCGCAAACGGCAACCCCGGCAGCGCAGACGCTGAACGGACAGAACGGACCGCCGGCTCAGGACAGCGCACCGGTTATCGTTTACACCGACGACAAGGGCAATCCCGTCGAGCCTCCGCCGGAGTATTCAGTGGTGCATCCGCAGATAGTGGAACATATGAAAGCGGGAGAGTTCAAGGAAGCCCTGGCCGCCGTCGACGACTTGTTGGAAAGGGCAACCCTGAACCATGAGCAACGCGGGAACCTGCTGCACGCCCGCTCCGAAACGCTCTTTGCTCTGAACAAGGACGCCGTCCCCGAGCATTTTCAGGAGCTTTACGATGCGGCGATGAAGGCTGCTCACTATGACCCTGATTCGCCCCTCAACGCGGCGGAATATCTGCGACTCGGCTACATGAACCTGCGCATGAACAACCCGGCCGAGGCCGAGGCGAATTTCAACATGGTGCGCAGGCGTTTCCCGGACATGGACAACGTGGCCCTGACCCACTATTACTGGGGCGATTACCATTACGGACGCAACGAGCTGCAAAAGGCCGCCGACCAGTTTCAACACATGATCCGCGAATACCCCAACAGCCGCTATACGCGCGAGGCTTCCATAGGCCTGGCGCGTTCTCTGTACCGCATGGGCTATTACGACCAGGCCTGGAGCGTTGTGGACTACATAAACCGGCGCTGGGAGCATTTTTACATCCAGTATCCGCCTTTTCTGAATATGACTGCGGACACGGCTTATCGCCTGGGTAACAAAGAAGAGGCGCTGAAAAATTACTGGCTCTACGTCAACCTGGAGCCGTACGGGAAAGAGTCGGACATCATCATGACCCGTATAGGCGATATATATGCCGGGAAAAACGAAAAAAAGGCGGCCAGAGAAGCCTACCTGGAAAGCGCGCTGCGTTACCCGGACAAGGACGGCGGGTTGGTGGCCGTGATGCGCATGGCCGAGGAAGGCATTCACGACAACCCGACCGTGGCGGACATGTTCACGGTATTTGAGGGCCCTTTCAACCTGAGTCCGCAGGAAGCGTATCAGACGATTATTGAAAAGCACCCGAACAGTTCACTGGCTCCTGTGGCGGAGATGAAGCTGGCCCTGTGGCATCTGTGGAACAAAAACTACGACAAGACGCTGGAATTACTCAGCGATTTTTTAAAAAAGCATCCCGACCACGAACTGGCACCGCGCGCGCGGGAGATAGCGCAGCAGGCCTTTGCCGTGCTGGCGGCGGAAGGAGCGGTGGAAGGCCGCGGCACAATGCTGCGCGAGTTATGGGAACGCTACCCTATAGTGCGCACGGACCCCGAAGCGATGAATCCCGAGAGTCGCCTCGCCCTTGCCTTGAGTTACCGGAGCCAGGGCAAGCCGGACGAGGCGCTGCGCCTTGTCGAGCCCTTTTTCCTGGGCGATATGCTCCCCGGATACTCAGACACGGCCTTGAGCATGGTACTCGGCATATATCTACAGTACGAGCAGTGGAATGCGGTCAAGGAAGTCGCCAAACGCGTCGAATTCTGGAATCTGCCCGCGGAAAACAGGCGACAACTCGACTATGCCGTGGCGTTGGCCGAGGAGAATCTTGGGGAAACGGAAGCCTCCGCAGAGCGTTGGCAACGCCTGTACGACTCCGGCGCGCTGCCGCCGGCCCAGCATGCCTATGCGGCGTTTTTTCTGACCATGGGCGCTGAACGCGGACGCCGGCTCGAGCAGGCTTACCACCTCGGGCGTGAGGCGCTGAGCGGGCTGGAAGCGCAGATGCAGCGTGCTCCCGATCCCGCGGACGCGGCCAAAATCCGCACTCTGCTGGCCTCGCTCATGGACGTGACGGAAAGCGCGGGCCGCCTGCGCGAGTCCCTGGCATACGCGGACCGCTACATGAACAGTCTTCCTGAAGGGGACCCCGAACGCCTGGCCGTGCGTTACCGCGTCGCCCGCATCCACAAAAGCCAAGGTGACGCCGAGGCCTGGAAAACCATGTTGACGGCGATTGCGGCCGAGTCTCCCGACTCCGTGTACGGCAAGCTGGCCGCCTCCGAACTCAAGGCTGCCGCCATTGCCGAGGACGCAGCCCGCTATTCGCCGACCGGACGGCTGTGATGTGACTTGTCCACCCTACTCACGCAGAATTGCTTTCTCGATGACGATCGGCTCCGCCGGCACGTTTTCGTAAGGACCCAAGGTACGGGTCGGCGTTTTTTCGACGGCGTCCACCACGCTCTTGCCGCCGATGACCCTGCCGAACACGCAGTAGCCCCAATCGTTGCCCGACGGCGCTTTGTGATTGAGAAAGCCGTTATCCTTGGTGTTGATGAAAAACTGCGCCGTTGCCGAATGCGGGTCCGAAGTCCGGGCCATGGCTACGCTGTATTTGTCGTTGGGCAGCTTGTTCCCCGCTTCATTTTTGATGGGCGGACGCGTCTTTTTTTCGACCATTTTCGCCGTCAGCCCTCCGCCCTGAATCATGAAGCCGGGGATGACCCGGTGGAACACGGTTCCGTCATAAAACCCTTCTTCGACATAGCTGCGGAAATTGGCCGCCGTGACCGGCGCCTTGTCGAAATTCAGTTCTACGACGATGACGCCCTTATTTGTATGCAGTTCGACGATATTGCGTTCCCTGGGAGATTCCGCGGCGTGGGCCGCGAACGCGCTCAGGACGAGGAGGACGAGGGCCGGGAAAAGTACGCGAAGGTAGTGCATGTCGGCTCCGATATTGCATTGAGGGGTCATGATGCGGCAACCTACCGCGAAACAGCCGCGGAGGCAACGCCCCCGGAAGAGGAATGATCCCCCTCGCGCCTCATCGGAAATTCCTTGTTGACCTGCTCCAAAGTTCGGCCTTGCGCCTGCTCGGGCCGAGGGTCCGGGGCAGAACTCCGGCCGCCGCCGGCATACAAAATCAATGTTGAAATGTTCCGAAAGGGGCGGCAGTCGGGTATCATGCCGAACCGTTCACCTGTTGTCCGGGTTTTGCGTCGGGCAAATGCAGGCTGAGTTGGGGATAAGGTATTTCTATACCGTGTTCGGCAAAGGCGCGCTCGATGCCGAAGCGCAGTTCCGAGAGGGTCGCGGAGGCGTTGTTCAAGTCGTCGATGAACACGTTGAGGGTGAACTCCAGGGCGCTGTCGCCGAAATTGCTGAACAGGACGGCCGGTTCGGGAAAGGTGAGCACATGCGGATGCAGGCGCGCCTGCTCAAGGAGCAGGGCGGACACCGCCGCGCTGTTGCTTCCGTAAGCCGCTCCGACGACGATGCTGCGGCGCACCATGCGGTTGTGCCGGGTCCAATTGGTGAACTGTCCGGACATGACGGCCGAATTGGGCACATAAACAAGGGCGCGCTCGGGGGTTTCAATGACCGTGCAGCGGATGCCGACGGCCCGCACCGTGCCGGCTGTGCCTCCCGCTTCCACATAGTCGCCGACAAGGATGGTCCGGCCGAAAATCAGCATGATTCCGCTGATTAAGTTGTTGAAAATATTCTGCATGCCGAAACCGACGCCTACGGAAAAGCCGCCGGCCACAACGGCCAGGCTGGTGAAGTCCACGCCCAGGATGCCCAAGGCGATGAACGCGAACAGCGTCCAGAGCCCGTAACCCAGCATGGTGCGCAGCGGCGGTATGACGCCGCGCTCGATGTCGGGCGCCCGGTCCGGCAGATGGTCCAAGGTGGCTTTGCCCAGTCGGATAAAGGAGCGGCAGAGAAAATAGAGCAGGAGAATAATCAGTATCCTGGATAAATCCAGCGACACGCCGCCGAGACTGTAGTCGGCAAACAAAAAGTGCAGGCTTATGTAACTCGCCCCCGGCACGGCCGGGAGCCAGGGCAGGGTGCAGAACAAGGCCGCCGTCCAGGCGGCCGGTACGGCGAGCGCCTCGGCAGCGGCCTTGGCCACCGGCGCCTTTTCTTTATCGAACAGGCGGCCCGCGACTTTCTCCAGCAGGCGGGACAGGGAGGAACCCACGGTTATGACGGCGGCCAAGGCGAAATAGCCCATGAAGCCCAATACGGCCGGACGCGCGTAGCCGCCCAGCGAAAAGGCGATGCCCGCCGCGCCGCACCAAAAGGCGCCGCCGAGCAGCAGGCGCTCCTGCATCGGCGGTTTTTCCGTGTTTTTCCGCCGTGTAATAACGAGGCGCGCCAAGAAAAAAACGGCGCAGAGATCCCATACCGGCCCGAACAGACGGGGGGGCAGGTCGAAAAAGAGCAAAAGCGCGCCCGCAGCGGCGGGCATATACATAAGCCGGAGCGGCTCGACCGCCGCCGCTCCAGGTTCCAGGGCGCGTCGCAGGCGGGAGCCCAGAGAAACGACGCCGGAGATCAGCGCCAAGGCACCCAGCAGGCCGAGGGCAGGGTAAAAGGCACTGCGCGGGTTGCCTGCGGCGACGGCCAAGGCCAGCCCCAGGCCGATGCGGGGCCAGGTGCGTGTCAGCAGCCCACGGCACACGCAAGCCTGCTCCGCAGGCAGGGCGGCGGTCGCCCGCAGACCGAGAAAAGCCGCCAATAACGCGGCAAGGACAACCCCGGCAAAAGGTACTGCAGCATTCATCCAGTCCGCGAAAGTCACAGGGAAGGTACGGGTAAGACGCCTGCCCAACAGAGCGGATATGTCGGACGGGACCAGGGCTTCATCATCCGCAGGGTTCAGGTAATAGTCGTGCCATATGTCGGCCATGCCCGCTTCGATGTCGTCCGCTGCCTGGTTTATCTGGTCCCGCACGCTTTCGGCCGGTGCCAGCAGTCTGCCGGTCAGGGTAGATGCGGTGTTCAGAGTTTTGCGCGCTTCGTTCAGGGCAGCGGAATAGCGTTGCAGTTGTTCCGCTTCGCCGGGGGGCAGGGCGGCGCGTTGGGCGGTAAATGCGTCGAGGTCTTTGCGCAGGGCGTTGAGTTCGTCCCGGCGGCGACCCACGGTGGCGGCTATGCGTTCCAGGGGGGCGGTCAGAGCCGTTATATCCCGACGCAAAGCGCGCATTTGCATGGCCAGGACCAGCTGGTCGGTCGGGTGCCCGCGCGATGCCTGGAACAGTCCGGACAGACGGGTAAAGGAGGCCCGCAATGCGCGCAGTTTTTCCGGCACGCCTTGGGAATGTTCTTCGGCGCTGCGTTGCAGGGCGACCGCTTCTTCCACCATGGCAGCCATATCCCCGGCACGAGTGCTCCAGAGCAGGACCGCGCCGGCTTCGCCGGCGTCGGCCGGTTGCGTTGCCGGTGCCGCCTGCGGAGGAGAAGCGTCCGGCGCGGGAGACGGGGCGGCGGACGCAAACAGGACACAGGCCGGTACAAGGACAAGGGCCGTAAGGCCTGCGCGTACCAGTGCGCGCGCTGCCGAACGTACACGTAAAACAGGACGGGCGCGGAAAACCTGAACAAAGCTGTACGGCGTGGTTGCCTGCTCCCGCAACGCACGGAAAACCGAAAAAAACCGGCACGGCATGGCTGCCTGCTCCCGCTGTGAAGGTGTTTTCTCTCTTTGAGCATATTTCGACGCGCTTGCCAAGCGACCTGCGGACGCTTGCGGCGCTGCTCCGCCCGGTGTAAGGCGTCTGACGGAATCGACAAACAGGTCGACGCCGGTAAAAAAGAAACGCGGCTTTCCAAAAATTTTCGGCCCCCTGCGCGGTCTGCGGCGCACTTGCGCCTGCATAAAGGCGGAAGCCTTTCAGGAAACCGAAAGCGAGGCACGGACCATGCCCAAAGCTTACTAAAGGAGCGACGATGCGCGTGCAAGTCAAGGCCGAGCCCAAGCTCGTAGAGGCGTTTACCCTGATGTGGGGAACATACCCTGCCCCTGCCTCTCTTGTTCACAAGAGCCGAACCGTTATCGCAGTCAACGAAGCCTGCCGCCTGGGCGGCAGGGAACCCGGAATGAATTGCGCAGAATGGGACACTCCCGACAGACACAAAGGATGCCGTGCGAACCACGCGCTCAGGGAACAGAAGGCATTCCACAAGGAAGTCCGCGCTGCCGGCGGCGTATTTCGAGTCTACTGGCTGCCCGTTCCCGATTACCCCGACTTTTATGTCCATTTTACAACTGAGTTCCAATCCACATCCGACTGACTCCGCCTACAGAAGAAATTTATGATCAATCACGATGCATGATAAGAAGGAGAGTGCCGTGCCTTACGTAAACATCAAGGTTACAGGCGGAAACGAAGCGCCCACGGAAGAACAGAAAAACGAGCTCATCAGGGGCGTTACCGACCTCCTGGCCGGAGTCCTGCATAAAAACCCGGCCACAACAGTTGTGGTCATTGATGAAGTTCCGATGGAAAATTGGGGAATCGGCGGCGAATCTGTCCCGGTACGCAGAAAAAAACAGGCGCAAACTGCCGATTGACGCCGAAGTCCGGATATCCCCGACTCCGGGATTCTGCCGTAGTGAGGGAAAACTTGCCGCAGGGCGCGCTATCCCGCGCTTGAGCGCACAAAAATGCCCATGCCGTATATCGTTATACGGAATAGGTATTTCCCACAATTTTTTACAGTCCTGTATGCTCACCGGAAACCGTTCATCCGCATCGACGGCAAAGGCGGTCTGAGCATGCACCCGGAAAAAACGTCTTTGGGCAAAGGTCGCGCCGCAGCGGTCAGTCTGGCCTCGGTCGCGCTCTTCGTGCTGCTGTGGTCCGCCGGCGGACGCTTCGGACTGTTCAGCCCGCTTCTGCTCCCGCCGCCGGAGGAAATTTGGGCTACGGCGCGGGAAATGCTTACGGACGGCTACCGGCAGTTGCCCCTGCTGCACCATGTCGCGGTCAGCCTGGGCAGGGTACTCGGCGCGTTCATACCGGCCGTGCTGGTCGGCGTGCCTTTGGGGCTGGCTATGGGACTGTTTCCCGTGTTGCGGGCGATCATGGACCCCTTTGTCCAGTTTTTCCGCCCGTTGCCCAAACTGGCGCTTATTCCCCTGGTCATCCTCTGGTTGGGCATAGGCGAAGTCTCCAAGGTCTTCCTGATTTTCATTTCCGCCCTGTTGACCATCCTGGTCGGCTGCGCCGCCGCGGTGGGCGGCACGGATCAGAACAGGTTGCGCCTCGGACGCGCGCTGGGAGCCACGAACCGCCAACTGCTGCGGTATATCGTGTTCCCCGGCGCCCTGCCGGAAATCTTCACCAGCGTCCGCCTTGCCGTCGGCGTGGGATGGACGACGCTGATTGCCGCCGAGATGGTGGCGGCCGACACGGGCATCGGCTGGATGGTGCTCAACGCCTCATCCTATATGCGCACGGATATCGTCATGCTCGGCATCATCCTGCTCGGACTCACCGGCTACATGCTTGATATGTTCATCGTCGCCCTGCAGAGGGTCGTCGTCCCGTGGGACGGCAAAGCCTGACCCGGATACCCGTGCTTCAAACCCGCAAGGACTTGTTTCAACAAAGGAGCCCCCATGTACTCTCTGCTTCTCCGTATCATGGTTCTCGTCGCGTTGTCGGTCGTTTCCGCCTCCTTCAGCGCTTTTGCAGCCGCATCTTCCAAACCGGCGGAAGTCCGTCTGGCCTACCTGAACGGTCCCCGTCCCTGGATTCTGGGCAAGGCGGACGGTTCGTTGCAAAAGGCGCTGGGCGTTCCCGTGAAATGGGTCAACTTTGCAAGCGGGCCGGATGCCCTGAAAGCCGTCGCGGCCGGCGAGATAGATATCGCCAGGGCGGGTTCCGTCCCGGTAGCCGCAGCCTTGGCCCGTAAGCTTCCCATAGAGGTCATCGCCGTTTCCGGAGTCATTGATTCCAGCGAACGGCTGATCGCCCGCAAAGACGTCACGTCCGTCAAAGGGCTCGAGGGCCGGACGGTGACCTATCCCCCGGGTTCCACCGCACATTATGCCCTGCTTGCGGCCTTCAACGTCTACGGCGTGGATGCCGCCGAAGTGAAACAGGCGCCCCTTAAACCTGCTGACGAACTCGCCGCCTGGAAACGCGGCGACGTGGACGCCGCCTATGTCTGGGGTCCCTTTTCCAACCAACTTGAGGCCGAAGGCGGGCATGAACTGCTGAAAAGCGGGCAACTCCAGAAGGACGGGTATTACTTGTTCAATGTGTATGTGGTATCCAAAAAGTTCGCCGAGAGCTACCCTGACACGGTCGGCGCTTTCCTGCGCGCGTTCAGGGACACGGTAAACCGCTACAAGGCGGACCCGGACGCTGCGGCGAAAAGCATCGCCGCCGAACTGGGGCAGGATGCCGCGGCGGCAAAACAAACCCTCGCCGGGCTTGAATTTCCGGACCTCAAAGAGCAGCTCGACGCAAAATGGCTGGGACGCAACAGGAGTGAGTCGGGCATCAGCAAGAGCTTTGCGGATACGGCGCAGTTTCTGGTGAACCTGGGTGAACTGAGCCGCCGGGATCTTCCGGCCTCGTTCGCTCCGTTCATCAACTCCGCCTTCATCGTCGAAGCGGTGCGCTGACGTGACTGTTCCCGCCGCCGGGCCGGCCGGCAGCGGCCGCATTGTTTTCGACAAGGTCGCTCACAGTTTCCCCGGCGGGAACGGCGGGAACGCGACGGAAGCCGTGGCGGATTTTTCTCTGGACATTGAACAGGGCAGCTTTGTCTGCCTGCTCGGCCCGTCCGGGTGCGGAAAATCCACAATCCTGAATCTGGCGGCAGGCTTTGAACGTCCCACGCGCGGCAGCGTATCGGTGGGCGGTAGATCGGTTGCAGGCCCCGGCCCGGACAGAGGCGTGGTATTTCAGGATGCCAACCTTTTACCGTGGCGGAATGTGCTGGAAAATATTACACTGGGTCCGGAACTGGCGGGCAGGCCGCGGGAGGAGACGCTCGCCGCGGCCCGCCGCTTCATCAAGCTGACCGGCCTGGAAGGATTCGAGCGTCACGCGCCCTACGAACTCTCCGGCGGAATGCGACAGCGCGCAGCGCTGGCCAGGGCCTGGATTACCGAGCCTCCCATCCTGCTCATGGACGAACCCTTCGGCGCCCTTGACGCCCAGACCAGACTTTCCATGCAGGAATTACTGATGTTCATCCGGCAGGTAACCGGAGCCACCGTGCTTTTTGTTACGCACGATGTCGATGAAGCCCTGTTCCTGGCGGACGAGATAGTCATCATGACGCCGCGTCCGGGCAGCATCCGGCAAAAAATTGTTTTGCCTTTTCCCCGGCCGCGAGCCTATGAACAACTGATTCTCAACCCGGCCTTTACGGAGCTGAAGCATGACATCCTGTACGCGATCCGCAGGCCGGAGTACGACATTTGACAACGCGCGGCCGACATGCTCAGCGCTAATCGGGCATCTCTCTGAAAGAAGAAATTGCAAACCCTGAAGGAATGTTTGATGAATTTGACCGCTTTTCCCCGGCGCGGCTATGTACGGACCCCCACCCCTCTTGAACCGGCCCTGAAACTCAGCGAACTCCTAGGCGGCCCGAACATCTACCTGAAACGCGACGACCTGCTGCCCGGCGCAGGCGGCGGCAACAAGACGCGAAAACTGGATTTCCTCATGGCCGAGGCTCTGGAGCGGAAGGCCGACAGCGTCGTGACCTGCGGCGCAGTGCAGTCCAACCATTGCCGTCTGACCGCCGGCGCGGCGGCGCGCGAGGGTCTGGAATGCCTGCTCGTCCTTGAGGAGCGAGTCCCCGACAGCTACAAGCCGCGGGCTTCCGGCAACAATCTGCTGTTTCATCTCCTCGGGGTGTCGTCCATACGCGTGGTTGCCGGCGGTTCCGACATGGACGCGGAAACGGCTAAAAGCGCCGATGCTCTGCGCGCCGCGGGCAAAAATCCCTACGTTATACCCGGAGGGGCATCGAATCCCTTGGGAGCGCTGGGTTATGCGGCCTGTGCCGAAGAGCTTCTGCAGCAGTGCTTTTTTCTCGGACTGCGTCCGGACGCAGTTGTCGTTGCGTCGGGCAGCGCGGGCACACATGCCGGTCTGCTGGCCGGGTTTGCCGGATGCAACGCCCGCGTTGCCGTACACGGCATCAGCGTCAACCGCCCCCGCGCCGCACAGGAGGACAAGGTTTACTCCCTGGCCGAAAAAACAGCGGAACTCGCGGGCCGGCACAGCCTGATTGCCCGCGGAGACGTCCTCGTTCACGACGACTACGTCGGCCCCGGATACTCCCTCTCTACGGCGGGCATGCGCGAGGCCGTCACCCTGACGGCACGGACTGAAGGCGTGCTGCTGGACCCCGTGTACACCGGCAAAGCCATGGCCGGGCTTATCGACCTCGTCCGCAACGGCGTGTTCCGCAAAGGACAAGATGTCGTTTTCATGCATACCGGAGGCAGCCCTGCCCTGTACGTCTATGCTGACGAATTCCTGACGGCGCCGAAGCCGAAGTGACTTTGCGTGACGCCGTTGCCGTCGACAGCACCGGATGGTCACTATATCGCGCGTTGAAGGATATCGGACTGCCGCGGGCAGTCGGCACAGGGATCGTACGAAGCGAGATATCCCGTAGTGTTCCTCAAAAACTTTGTCTGAAAGGATGAGGCCGCACACCGCGGCGAAACCGCATCGCTCTACAAACAGCCGTATTGAGAGTCCGAAAGCATACTGTTTTCGAGTTCCCACGCGTTGACGAGAACCTGCAAATCGAATATTTTCAATAAACGACGATGTTCCGGGTCACTGAAAATTTTCGTGTATTGAAATTAGTCAGAAAGCGCCGACAAAGGCTGTACGCTTTCATCGCCCGCCTGCGGGATTGCTCCTGCACTCGGATCACGGCAACCGGCATTGCAGCGGTGCCTATCGGGAAAAACTCAGAACTTATAGTGTGACCTGCTCCATGAGCCGCAAAGGCGATTGCTGCGACAACGCGCCCATGGAGAGCTTCCGGGGTTTGCTGAAGAATAAGCCGGTACACCGCAAAAGCTGCACCTCTCGAGCTGAGGCCGTTACTACCCTTTCTTGCAGGGAGACGTGCAATGAGAGAAAACGAACGCAGGAACGACCGCACGTCAAGCGCATCGCGGTTCTTGTCGGTGTGCTTTCTTCTGGCGTTTTTTCTGGCGGCAGGCAGTTTTCTTGCTGCGGTTGCCTCGCCCGATGAAAAAGACAGCTCCTTCCCCGCGAACTTTCGCGATATTCCCGGCATCACGCAAGAGGAAATCCAGGCACTGGAGAAAGTGATTGCCAAGCGAAAAACGTTTACCTACGGCGTTATGGAAGGCTCCGAAAGCTTTTATCAGGACGACGGTTCGCTGGACGGCTACACGGTGACGCTGATTGAGTTGATGAGCAAACTTTTCGGCGTTTCCTTCGAGATAAAAATCTGCGAGTGGAACGTATTGCGGCAGGGCATCCGCGACCGCAGCATCGATTTTTCCGGCGATTTCGATCCCGACAACTTCAACGCGCAGAGATTGATGGTAAGCCGCGCGGTGCGGGAACGTTCCGTAAAATTCATCAGCCGCGCCGCCGACCTTCCGCTTTCCGAGATCGCTTCGCAAGCGCCGTTGCGCGTCGCTTTCCTACGCGATTCGACCTCCGGGAAACTGGCCGTTCCGCATCTGCAAAAACAGTACGGCGATAAATTGATTCTCGTTCCCCTCGACGACAGGTCGGAGGTCGCCGACATGCTGCGCGAGAAAAAACTGGATATGTTCATCGCCGACGACGCCTGGATGGGGATATTCCTCGGGCAGACGGACTTCGTCATCGACACCTTCCATCCCCTGCTCTACAAATACGTGTCCGTGCTCACCGGCAACCCGGAACTCGCCCCGTTTATCTCCGTCCTCAACAGGCTGTTGACGCAGAAGAGCCGGCAATATCTCTACGATCTGCACCGCGAGGGCAGGATACGCTTCCTGCGCAAGGCTTTCGTAGACAGCCTGAACGCCGTCGA
>JAITDR010000252.1 GCA_031282465.1 Desulfovibrio sp. | reverse complement strand
ACATAGGGCGGGTTGCCGACCAGCAGATTCAGGGATTGTGCGCGCAGGGGGGGATGATTGAAATCAGCGCGGAGGAAGGCGATGCGGCCGCATCCCAAGGCACGGCAATTCCGGGAAGCAAGCAGCAACGCGCCTTCACTTATGTCGAGGGCCAAGCCTCGCCAATTGTCGGGGAATTCCAGATCCAAAATCGCGGCAAGGCAGCCGGAGCCTGTGCCGAAATCGGCAAAGACGGCTTTGTCCGTGCCGCGCAGGCAACTCGGGGCGGCGGCCGCAGCGAGTTCGATGAGCAGTTCGCTTTCCGGGCGGGGTATGAGCACTTCCGGCCCCACAGTGAAGAGGCGGCCGTAAAACTCTTTTTTCCCCGTGACATAGGCGGTCGGCTCGCCTGCCGCGCGCCGCCCGATAAACGCGCGGGCTTTTGCCGCGAGTGTCGGGTCCAGAGGGTGTCGGGGCGACATTATCAGTGCTTTGAGCAAATCCGCCCTTTCCATGCCGCAGGCCGCGGCCAGAAGGACTTCCGCCGTCAGGCGCGGGCTGTCCGCGCCGGCGTTGTCCAGGCAGCGCGTCGCGGCGGCGAGGAAGCGCTCCACATCGACGGAGAGGGGCTCGGCATCGGCGAGGAAGCGCTCAGCATCGGCGGGGAGGAGCCGGGTATCGGGTGGGGGGCGCAGGCGGTCGTCCCCGGCGCCCGCAGGCGGCGGGACGGCATGGCGCGGGCGATGCACGGCGCGGGAGCTACAGCTCGGACTGAGCTTTGAGTTTTTCCGCTTGGGCGGCGGTGGTCAAGGCATCGACAATTTCCTGAATATCGCCTTCAAGTATCTGTTCCAGTTTGTAGAGGGTCAGATTGACGCGGTGGTCGGTCACGCGGCCTTGAGGGAAATTGTAGGTGCGGATACGTTCGGAGCGATCTCCGGAACCGACCTGGGAACGGCGGTTTGCAGCCTGTTCGGCGTGCAGCCTGTCCTGCTCGGCCTGCAGGAGGCGCGAACGGAGCACCTTCAGCGCCTTGGCCTTGTTTTTATGCTGTGATTTTTCGTCCTGACAGGAGACGGTGATGCCGGTCGGGATATGCGTCACGCGTACGGCCGAATCGGTGGTGTTGACGCTTTGGCCTCCCGGCCCGGAGGAGCGGAAGACGTCAAAGCGCAGGTCGTCGGGTTTCAGGTCTACATCGGCTTCTTCAGCCTCGGGCATGACGGCCACGGTTGCGGCCGAAGTGTGGATGCGCCCTTGCGATTCCGTGACCGGCACACGTTGCACCCTGTGGGTACCGGCTTCGTATTTCAGGTAACTGTAAGCTTTTTTGCCGCTCAGGAGGGCGATGACTTCTTTGCAGCCGCCGGCGGCGGCATCGCTCATGCTCAGGATTTCCGCCGTCCAACCGCGCCCTTCCGCATAGCGGGCGTACATGCGGAAAAGGTCCGCGGCGAAAAGGGCGGCTTCTTCTCCGCCTGTTCCGGCGCGGATTTCCAGAATGATGTTTTTGTCGTCCAGCGGGTCCGCGGGGAGGAGCAGGAGGGTCAGGTCCTGTTCCAGGCGGGCCGCTTCCGCTTCCAGGTGTTTTAGTTCCTCGCGGGCCATCTCCCGGATGTCGTTGTCCTCGTCCTGGAGCAGAGGGGCGCTTTCGGCGATCTGATTTTTGACTGCTTCATAGTTTTTGAAGCGTTCGACAATCTCTTTGAGATCCGCGTGGGCTTTGGCCAGTTTACGGTAACGTTCCTGGTCGGGGGGGACCTCCGGGTCGGCAAGCTGCCGCTCAAGGTCTTCATAGGTGTTCTTCAGATTTTCCAGTTTTGCGAACATCGGGCGGTTATTTTCCGGTTTTGCGGATGTCGGGCGGTTGTACGGGCAGGGTTGTTCAGGTCCCGCCGTCCGGCAGGGCGAGGTCGTTCAGGTTCCGCCGTTCGTAGGGCGGGGTGGTGATTACGGCGTCCGCCGTGTCGCCCAGAGCTTCTTTAAGGGCAACCAAGGCAACTTCCAGTTCTCGGTAGTCCGGTTCGCGGGTGGTGAGGAGTTGCAGGAGCATGCCCGGCCCGCGCGCAAGAAGACCCGGCAGGAAGGAGCGTATCCCGGCGGCGGCGCGGATGGCTTCATAGGCCAGGGCGCTTATGGGCGCCATGAGCAGCAGTTTGAAAACGATGACGACGGTATGCTTGATCAGGGCGGATTTCGGGGTCCAAAGGGACAGGAAGGCGGGCACAAGCGCCGCATGCAACAGGATAGACAGAGACAGCACAAAGAGCAGGAAGGTCGTTCCGCAACGCGGGTGCAGGCGGCTGAAGGCGGCGGCGGTTCCAGCCGTAACCGGGTTTTCGCCCTGCTCGTAGGCGGCGATGGTTTTGTGTTCGGCTCCGTGGTATTCGAAAACGCGGCGGATATCCGGCACACAGGAAATACAGGCTATGTAGCCGATGAACATGATGAATTTCAGTAGTCCGTCCCAGAGGTGGAAGGAGAGGTCTTCCACTTCTCCGGACAGGGAGAGGACGTTCAGCCCGAGGGTCAGCAGGTGAGGCAGGACCACGAACAGCAAGAGGGCAAAGCCCACGGCGCCGAACAGGGCCAGCGCGATATGCCGGTTTTCGAGACTTTCACCCTCGGCTTCTGCAGCGAGAGAAGCGGACAGATTAAGTGCCCTGATGCCGTTGACCAGTGTGTCGACCAGCAGCGGAAAACCGCGCAGCCAGCGTTTACGCGCAAGGACGGAATTAAAGCAACTGCGCCAGGGGCCGGTCAGGGCGATGATGTCGCCGTTGCCGGTGCGGACGGCAACGGACACGGTACTGCCGTTACGCATCATGATGCCCTCAATGACCGCCTGCCCGCCGACGGCGAGGCTTTCCCGACTGCCGTCGGCACCGTCGGCATCGCCCGCGCAGGCGGCGGGCAAGGCGGCGAATAAGGCGAAAAGGGCTGCAGGGTATTCTGCGCGGGCGGCTGAATGCAAACGCTGCCTCTTATTGTTGCACGCGGGCGTATTTTTTGCGGAAGCGATCGATGCGCCCGGCGGTATCCACGAAGCGTTGCTTGCCTGTATAGAACGGGTGACAACGCGAGCAGATTTCCATAGAGATTTTTTCGCCTTTGGTGGAAAGGACTTCGATGGAATGGCCGCAGGCGCAGCTTATGACGGCTTTGTACAGTTTCGGATGAATATCTTTTTTCACGACTGACCTCGTCGGGCGCCGGGGACTTCGCGGGAGCGTCTATCGGCCGTATCGTCCTGAAGCAGTTTACCCTTGAAAGTGTACATCCTGATGGGGGGGTCGGGGCAGCGCCCGGGCCGTCGGAGGCATACAAAATCAATGTCGGTCTGCTCCAGGGCAAGTATATTGCCGTGCCGCGATTGCCCGGGCAGGAGTTGAGTTGAATTGATATATATACGCTCGATGCGGCAATTTGACAAGAAAAAAAAATCGATAGAAAACCTACCGACGTTTTGCCGCGCGCCGTGAGCGCGAAAGGGGCCGGCGCGCCGCAGGGGCGCGCCGGGAGAGGGTTGCGGCTGCGATGCGCTATTTTTCCGCCTGGTCAAAGCGTAGAAACTCAATCAGCGTCTGTTCGCGCGCCGAGCGACGTTGTTGTATTCTTTCCGCGGGCCAGTCGAAGTATCCTTTG
>JAITDR010000250.1 GCA_031282465.1 Desulfovibrio sp. | reverse complement strand
CTTCCCCTGCTGCTGACTCCGGCCCACTGCCTGCACCTCATGCAGCCTGTCGGCGCAGTGTCGCGCGGCTTTCTCGCCGCGTTTCCGAACGGCGTCTTTACGGCCGCTCTGGTCCTGGCAGCGGGAACGGCTTTCTGCCTGTGGCGCTTCCGACGCCTGTTGCGGGCGAAGCCGGAACTATGGGAATTGCCGCCGGCAAAAAACGCCGCGCCTGAACCGGACATGGAAAAATTCCGCGCCTTTGCCGCCGCCCATGATTTGACCAAAAGGGAGCGGGAACTCCTGCTCGGCCTGATCCGGGGCAAGAGCCTTGAAAACCTCGGCCGGGAATTCGGTGTGGCCCTTTCCACCGTGTACTATCACCAGACCGGCCTTTTAAAAAAGACCGGTATGTCCTCCCGGTCGCATCTGCTGCGCTGTTTCAGCCTTTGGGATTTCCCGCCGGAGACTGCGACCTCTCTGCATTCCGAACCGTCGTAAAAAATCTCTTTTCATCCCGATTTGTTAAAAACAGCCGGCAGGCTGTTTTTTCTTTTCTTTTCGGGAAAATTCGAGATTGGTTCGAGGTTTGTTTTCAAAATTCGAGGTTCATTCGAAGTTCCCATTTTTTCCCGGTGTGATACTTTTCCATAGTTTTCGAATTTTTCTTTACAGGTGACGCGTTGCGGGTGTGAAGCGCCGGCCGCGCTGCCTCTGGAGCAGATCAGCTTTGAATATATGTTTCCGCATATGAGGGGTTGCAGGGGGAATCATTCCCGCTGCCGGAGTCCGGGGCAGCGCCCCGGCCGCCGGAGGCATACAAAATCAAAGTTAATCCGCTCTCGTGGAAGAGCTCACGGAAGCCTGTGCAGACAGGCTTTGCGGTGCCGGAAAGGACACGGTTCAGTGAAAGTTTTTCCGAAAATACTTGCCTTTTGCCCCGCCGCGGGCTACAAATCCTCCGGTAATCCGGGTAATGACCGGTGTGCCGGCTTTCCGGCGCAGCCGGGGCCGGTGCAATCTGTTTCAGGCGGACGGCATGAATATCCAGGCGAAGCGCGGCTTCCCAACTCCGAGAAATATCGACCGGCAGGCCGGAGTCATCAGGTTCGGCCTGATTTTTGCACACACACACACACACACACACACACACACAGCACCGTAGCTCGCCTGTACCGCGGAAGCGGCACGGAAGGCCTTTTTCCCCCAGGCCCTGTTTCTTTGTTGAGACAGGGCCTTTTCGGTGTTTTCTCCGCCTCTTTGCATTCAGTATTTCAACTCGGCATCCCCCGTACGACATACAGTCACGCTTTTCATCACCTGAAAAAAACAATGAGGTAATACTGCTGTGGAAGGTTCACGCCGATTGATCATGCTGGTGGACGACAACCGCACCAATCTTGAGACAGGCCAAACGGTGCTGTCCGAAGAATACACCGTGATGACGATTCCCTCCGCTCAAAAAATGCTCGACGCTCTGAAAATGCCGGCGTGGCGCAAGCCGGAACTCATTCTTCTTGATGTGGATATGCCCGGGATGAACGGTTTCGAGGCAATCAAAATCCTCAAGGATAGTCCGGATACGCGGGAGATTCCCGTTATATTCCTGACCGCCATGAACGAAAGCGCCGATGAACTGCAAGGATTGCGCTTGGGCGCCGTCGACTACATCGCAAAGCCGTTTTCACCGGCGTTGCTGCGGCAGCGTATCACGCTGCATCTGCTTTTGGCGGACCAAAAACGCACACTCGCGGATCAGGCGTGCCTGCTCCGGGACTACAACGAAAATCTCCAAGACATGGTGGCGGCAAAAACGAAAACCATCGTCAAACTCCAGAACAAAATTCTGACGGCCATGGCCGAGATGGTTGAAGGACGCGACGGTACGACCGGAAACCACATAGCCAACACGCAAATATATTTGAAAAGCCTTATGTCCGCTGTAATCGCCGCACGTATGCAACCTGAGGAATCGTCGGAGTGGGATGTGGAACTGCTCATCCAATCCTCTCAACTGCACGATGTCGGCAAGATAGCCATCAGAGACGGTATACTCAAAAAACCCGGCAAATTGACGACTGAAGAATTTGCCGAAATGAAAAAACATGTACTCTTTGGAGTGGGCTTTATCGAGAGACTTGAAGACGGCGAAGAGGACAGCCGCTTTTTGCAGTACGCAAAAATCTTTGCCGCCTTTCACCATGAAAAATGGGACGGCACCGGGTATCCGCACGGTCTTTCCGGTGAAGATATCCCTTTGCTTGGGCGTATGATGGCCATAGCCGACGTATACGATGCCCTGACTTCCGAGCGCCCTTACAAAAAAGCTTTCAGTCACGAGGAAGCGGTCAAAATTATCGAGGAAGGCAAGGGAACGCACTTTGATCCCGCACTGGTCGGCTTGTTTGAAGAAGTTGCCGGGATATTCAGGCAAGAGTCGTAAGTCGGAACACACCTCTCTACGCGGATGCTGTGGAAAAATGCCTGTACGTTGCATCGTCCTGTTATGTTTCTGTTCCCTTTTCTCCTTGTGTCCTCAACAAGCCGCGGCCGCTCGGGAGAATTTCAGCAGCGCGACATATCGTGATCTGCCGGACATTACGCCGGAAGAAACAGACGCGGTGGAACGTCTGCTCCGCAATCGATCCCACGTTGTTTTCGGCGCGGAGCCGAGTACCGAATTGTTCCGCACGGTGGACGGCACGTTGGGAGGATACGACGTACTCCTTTGTGACTGGTTGAGTACATTTTTCGGAATCCGTTTCACTCCCGCCGTCTACGCATGGGACGATTTGATAAACGGTCTTACCGCCCATGATGTGGATTTTACCGGCGATTTGACCCCTACTCCCGAACGTCTGGCGATATACCGGATGACCTCCCCTATTTCGGAGAGGACACTTACATATATACGTATTGCCGGAAGCAGAAACCTTTCGGAAATAGCGGAATCGAGACCCGTGCGCTATGGATTTCTGGTCGATACGACGACCTTTGTTCAAGCCGAAGCGTCTCTGGAAAAACCCTTCGAGATTTTCCGGGTCGACAATCACGACATGGCCTACCGGATGCTGAAGAACAACACCATTGACGCATTCGTGGACGAAGCGCCCTATGCGGCCGCCTTCGACGCCTACGGCGATATCGTCACCGAAGACATGTTGCCGATGGTCTTCGGTCCGGTTTCTCTGGCGACGCAAAACCCGGAACTGGAGCCGATTATCTCCGTCGTGCAGAAAATGCTGAATAATGGAGGTATTCAGCATCTGAACAACCTGTACCGGCAGGGACATCAGGAATATCTACGCCATAAGTTCCTCCTGATGCTCACGCCGGAAGAACGCGAGTACGTACACGCGCACAGCAGATACGGGTTGAATCTGCCCATTCTCATAGGAATGGAATACGATAACTATCCCATTGCCTTTTATAATGAACAGGAGAAGGCGTGGCAGGGCTGCTCCGTGGATATTCTGCAGGCAATCCGCAATATCAACGGTCTCAATTTTACGCATGCGTTTCAGACGCCCACGCTGTGGCCGGAAATGCTGCGCATGCTGGAGCACGGCGAACTGGCGCTCATTTCGGAACTCGTCAAAACGCCCGAAAGGGAAGGCCGTTTTCTGTGGCCGGAAAAACCCTTTATGACGGACAGCTATGCGCTTATTTCCCGCGCCGGCTACCCCGACGTCGAATTGGCCGATGTGCGGCACCTGACCATCGGCTTGTCGGAGGACACGGCCTACACGGAACTTTTCCGGCAGTGGTTCCCTGAACACAAGCATACGAAAGAATATATCGACACGCTGGAGCCTCTTTTCGCCCTGGAGCGGGGAGAGGTCGATCTGGTTATGAGTACGCAGAATCAATTGCTCAGCATGACAAATTACATGGAGCGACCCTATTTCAGAATAAATATCTCCTTTAATAAAAAATACGAATCGTATTTCGGCATCAACAAGTCCGAAACAATCCTGTGTTCACTTATCAGCAAAAGTATGCGCCTTGTCAATGCCGATGCCATAGCGGAACGCTGGAAGCGGCGGGTATTCGACTATAACGGGGCGGTAGCGCGAGCGCGCATGCCCTATCTGCTCGCAGGATTGACTCTTTTTCTCTGCGTTATCGTTCTATTATCCGTTATGTTTTTGAAAAGTAAAAAAATCGGTAAACAATTGGAAGCCGCTGTGGAGGAGCGTACTCACGCCTTGCAATATCAAACCTATGTCGCCGAACAGGCCGTAAAGGCCAAAGGCGATTTTCTTGCGCGCATGAGCCACGAAATCCGAACGCCGATGAATGCAATCATCGGCCTGAGTGAACTGGTGCAAAGAGAACTCGTACAAAGAAAAGCGGTACAGGGTGAGCCGGCGCAAAGAGAGCCGGGCATATCGAAGGCCCTTGAATATATTGCCGGCATCAAGAACGCCGGCGCGAGCCTGCTGACCATTATCAACGATATTCTTGATTTTTCCAAAATCGAATCCGGCAACCTGCCGATACACCCCGCTCACTACGAGACGGCTTCCCTCCTGAACGACGTGCTGACCATCATCCGCGTAAAAACGGCGGAAACGCCTCTTGAGCTGATTTCGGACGCTTCTTCCGATATTCCGCGTGCCATGATCGGCGACGCGGGCCGCATCAAGCAGATCCTGCTCAATCTCCTCAGCAACGCCGTGAAGTACACCAAAAAAGGGTTCATCAAATTTTCCGTTTCCGGGGAACTTCAGGCAGAAGACAGGATACGGCTGACCTTCACCGTGGAAGACAGCGGCATAGGCATCAAGGATGAGGATTTGCCGAAGTTGTTCGGAGAATTCATGCGCGTCGACGAAAAACGCAACAGCCGGATTGAAGGCACGGGCCTTGGATTGGTTATAGCCCGAAATCTGTGCCGGGCCATGGGCGGCGACATCACGGTGCAAAGCGAGTACGGCAAGGGTTCCGTCTTTACCGCTGCCTTGGAACAGATTGTCGTCGACGGCGCGCCGATGGGCGACATGGCCGATACGGCAGCGGTGCGCGCGGAAACGCAGCGCGTCGCGTTCACCGCGCCGGAAGCCTCGGTGCTGGTCGTGGATGATTTCCCCAGCAATCTCATGGTGGCCGAGGGGTTGCTGGCTCCTTACAGGATGCGCGTGTCCACCTGCCTGAACGGACGGGAGGCAGTGGAACTGCTGCGCGTCCGCTCCTTCGACCTCGTGCTGATGGACCACATGATGCCGGAGATGGACGGCGTGGAAGCCGTCGGCATCATACGAGCCATGCCCGGGGAACGCTGCCGGACCATGCCCGTCGTCGCGCTGACGGCCAACGCCGTGTCCGGCATGAGAGAAATGTTTCTGGAGAACGGCTTCAACGATTTTCTTTCCAAACCCATTGAAACCGCCAAGCTGGATGCGCTGCTGCAAAAATGGATTCCCGCCGGCAAACGCCGCGATGCCGTGGAGGACGACGAAAAAGTTTCTGCATTCGATACCTCGCCGGCGATAGAACTGCCGGAAATTGCCGGTGTGGATGTGGCCGCCGGAACGGCGCGGATCGGCGGGTCACAAAGGCGTTACCTGAATTTGCTGGAGATTTTCTGCAGAGATGTGCAAGCCGGGTTCGCTTTGCTTGAAACGGTGCCCGACGCCGATGGCATGCGTACCTTCACAACGCTGGTCCATGCCTTGAAAAGCGCGTTGGCCGGCATCGGAGCCGATGCCCTGTCACGGAGGGCCGCGTCGTTGGAGACGGCGGGCCGTGAGGCGGACCTGCCCGCGATCCGGGACGGACTTCCTCCGTTCCGGCAAGAGCTTGCCGCCCTGACGGCGCGCATTGACGAGATTACGGCCGCCGCGCGTTCCGGAGGCGGGGACGGACATGCCGAACCGGCTGTTGCTGCAGCCCTGGCACATTTACGCGAAGCCCTGGAAGCGAAGGATGTCGATGCGATCTACGCTGCGCGGGCACGGCTGCAATCCCTCCCGCTGACCGGGAAAACGCTTGAAGCGGTATCCGACATAGCGGACTGCATCCTGACGATGGAATTCCAAAAAGCGGCTGACGCAGCGGCCGTTTTGCTCAGACAGAACGCTTGATGCTTTTCCCGTGTCGATAACCATACAATGCGTCTGATGCGGTACTCGCCTTGTCTGAAGAAAGGAAACAGCAATGAATGATACCGTCTTTGAGCATTTTTTCAGCAAATTTTTCAGCAAAACTTCTGTAAAAAGTAAATTTATGATATTTTCGTTCTTTTTGCTGTTGTGTGTTTTTTTATTAGGCACGACGGCTTTCATTTTATCCATGCGGCAGATCGGCCGTGCTTCATTGCAGGATAACCTCTCGCTCGTTGCCGAAACCATGCGCCTGCGTCTTGCCACCGAGGTAAACAGTGAACTGGCACTTGTCTGCAAAATGGCGGATTCACCACTTATGCAGCGCTACTTTCTCGACCCGTCGGATTCCCGGCTTAGGGAAAGCGCTCATGAAGAATTTGCAGTCTATAGAAGGAATTTTAAAAATAATTCCGTATTCTGGATTAACGATATTGATAAACTTTTTTATTCCGACGAAAAAACGCCTTACCGGGTTGATTCGTCCTTGCCTGAAAACTATTGGTACAACATGACGCTGTATGAGACGGCACTATATAACTTTAATATCAACTATAATCCTGACCTTCATGAGATAAATCTTTGGGTCAATGCCCCCGTATTTGTGCAAACGTCCGACGGAAGCAAAAAACCTGTCGGGATGCTCGGCACAGGCATAAATATTACCGATTTCCTTGATTCTATACTGAATATCAACGCCGATATCTCACTTTTCATGTTTAATGCGCGGAGCGAAATTACAGCCGCAAAAAACCATGACCTTGTATTTGACAAAGTTTCGCTCGCAGCACATCTTGGAAAAGCAGGAGATGAAATCATATCCGAAGCAAAAAGTTTGCGTGATTCAAACATAAAAATTTTTATCCACGACAGCATCATGTACGGCGTATGTTCCATACCACAGTTGGGTTGGTATTTGGTAGACAGTGTGCCGATAACGCTTGCCACACTTTTTGATCCGGTTATGACCGGGCTGTTTTGCGTGATTCTCGGGTTGATTACTCTTATTGTGGTCGCGTTCAATATTTTCGTTTTTCGTATGCAAAATACACTGGAAAGCCGGAACCGGCAGCTTATACTTTTGAATGAGCAAGCGACGGCGGCATCCAGAGCAAAAAGCGATTTTCTTGCGCGTACGAGCCACGAGATACGCACGCCCATGAACGCGATTATCGGCCTGAGCGAACTGGCCCGGAGGGAGTACGGCAAACCGAAAGCCTTGGAGTACATCGCGGGCATCAAGAACGCCGGGGCGAGTTTGCTTGCCGTCATCAACGACATTCTTGATTTTTCCAAAATCGAATCCGGCAATCTGCCGATACTGCCCGACCCCTACGAAACGGCTTCGATGCTGAACGACGTGCTGACCGTCATCCGCGTCCGCATGGCGGAAACGCCGCTTGAGCTGATCCCGGACATATCTCCCGATATTCCCGGCCGCATGATCGGCGATGCGGGGCGCATCAGGCAGATTCTGCTCAATCTCCTGAGCAACGCCGTGAAATACACCCAAAAAGGATGCATCAAATTTTCCGTTTCCGGGGAACCTGCAGCGGAGGATGCCGTACGCTTGACCTTCACTGTGGAAGACAGCGGAATCGGCATCAAAGAGAAGGATTTGCCGAAGTTGTTCGGAGAATTTGTGCGCGTTGACGAGAAGCGCAACAGCGGAATCGAAGGCACCGGCCTTGGACTGGTAATAGCCCGCAACCTGTGCCGGGCCATGGGCGGCGACATTACGGTGCAGAGCGAATACGGCAAGGGTTCCGTCTTTACGGCCGTGCTGATGCAGACTGTGGCCGACCGGCAACCGATGGGAGACATGGCCGAGACAACAGTGGCGCGCGTGGAGAAGCAATGCGCCACCTTCACCGCTCCGGAGGCCGAAGTGCTGGTGGTGGACGATTTTTACAGCAATCTCATGGTGGCCGAGGGATTGCTGGTCCCTTACGGGATGCGGGTGTTCAGTTGCCTGAACGGGCGTGAGGCGGTGGAACTGGTACGGGTCCGCTCCTTCGACCTTGTGCTGATGGACCACATGATGCCGGAAATGGACGGTGTGGAGGCCGTCGGCATCATTCGGGCCATGCCCGAGGAAC
>JAITDR010000144.1 GCA_031282465.1 Desulfovibrio sp. | reverse complement strand
CGCGCCGTTCCAGGAACAGGGTCAGCAGGTTGGACGGCGACAGCCGGCGGCGGATGGATTTCAGCACGCGCCGGTAACCGGGGGGGACGGCTTGTTCCGATTGTTTGCGGAAAATTTTCTGCGGGCTTCCGCCCATGCGGATCAGGTCCTGGCGCAGGCTTTTGCCGAGGCCGACGGTAAGATCGTAAGCGCCTTGCGCGCGCAACCGTTCGGCCCGAATCAGGAAGCAAAGCATCTTGAACAGGCGGGCACCAGGCAGACGCCCGGTGCTGATGACCCGCACCCCCGGCGGCGCAGGCGCTTCCTGCCGGGAACAGATGAAGTCCACGCTGTGTCCGCGGCTCGCCAGACCTTCCGCCAGACGGTACCCGAACTGCTCCGCGCCCCCGTACAGGGAAAAACGCGGCAGAAGAACGGCTATACGGGCGTTTTTCGCGGCGGACGGAGGCATCGTCCGGTCAGAGTATACGGACGGCGTTCCTGCCGCCGTGCTTTGCCGCATACAGAGCCATGTCGGCCCTGCGTATGCATTCGTCGATATCTTCCTCGTGTCTGTACAGGGCGCAGCCCACACTGATGGTGAACATGGGCAGGTCGGGATCAACGACGGTCTCGGAAGTTTTTTTTCTGAGTTTTTCCGCGACGGCCAGGAGTTGTTCTTCACTCACGCCGGGAACGGCCAGGATAAATTCTTCCCCGCCGTAGCGGCCGATGAGGTCTTCCTGGCGCAGATTGGCGGGCAGAAGATTGCCCAGAGCGCAAAGCACCTGATCCCCCGCCTGATGACCGTAGGTGTCGTTGATGCGCTTGAAATTGTCCACATCGATCATAACCAGCGCGAGCGATTTACCCGTTTCGCGCGCGCTTGCCGCCTTTTCTTCCAGTTGTTCCCTGAAGGCGGCCCTGTTCAGGAGTCTGGTCAGGCCGTCGGTGCTCGCTTTCTGCTTGTAGCGGGTGATGTCGCTCTGCATCTTTTCGCGTTCCAGAAGCACCGTTCTGGCCTTGCGCAGCATTTCCCGCCGGCGGGCGTAGCTTTCCGTGAGCAGGCGCACGGTGACGGCCTGCGTGTCCCCGTAACATACGGCTTCCGCTGTCAGGGCCTGATTCTGCCCGGAAAGGCCGTCCTCTTCCCAACTGCCGGACGAAATGACGCCGCTTTCGCCGGAGGCGAAAAATTCTTCCGCGGATTCATAAAAAAAATGCAGCATTTCCGAGTAATGCCACGGCGTATTGCACGGGCCGTCCGGACCGGGCGGAAACAGTTCGTCGTAAAAAGCGGGTGGAGTGTCGAGGAGGCGATATTCTCCCGAGGCCGTCCGTTGCAGGACAGCCATATCCATGGCCTTGAGAATATCCGCGGAGACGCGTTCCCTGCTCATCGCGCCGGCCTACAGCATGGCTTCGGCCAGGGTCCGGAAGGATTCTTCGACGGATTGGCCGGTTTTGGCGCAGGTGGCGAACGTCGTGAGTCCTTCGTCGTTGCGCATTCTGTCCACATCTTCGCGCGTCACCTGCCACTCGGGAGCGAGGTCGGCCTTGTTGATGAGCAGACAGTGAGGTATCGGGCCGGTCACATCCAGGGCCGCGGCGCGCAGTTGGAGCGCCGCGTCCAACGTATCGCGGCGGGTGCCGTCGGCAACGACAAAAAAACCCATCGCCCCGCGCAGATACGAGATATTGACGTCCGTATACGCATCGCGCCCTTCCATATCCCAGAGCACCAGATTCATATCGACGCCGTTCACCGCAATGTTTTTTTTGCTGATTTTGACGCCCACCGTGGTCAGGTAGTCGTCGGAGAATATGGAGTACACATATTGTTTGACCAGAGAGGTCTTACCGACGGCAAAAGCGCCGAGCATACATATCTTTTTGGTGAGCATGACCTTCTCCGAAAGAAACTGCCGGTCGCAAACTGCATCGGCGCAAGCCGTATACGCCGGCACCGGGAATATGGCAAGCGCATGCCGCAGTATAAGGCAGGATAGGGGCTCCGCCCCGGACTTCGCCGGGGTCGACTTGAACAGGCGCAAGTCCGATGAGTTCCCCGGTCGGCCTTGCGCTTGCTCGGGCCGCTTCTCCTCGAAGGAAATCGTCCGCCGTCCGCCCGCTCGGGTCGACGCGCCGGAAGAATTTGCGGCGAGGGAGCCGGCTCCCGCCTGAACCGTGTTTTTCAGTGATTGATGAAGTCCAACTCAGGGACGACCGAGGGGGAAAGATGCACGCGCAGTTCAATGCGTCTGCTGGACTGGTCCGGACCTTCGGATTTGCGGGCGTAATCTGCGCCCAGGCCGTAAAGAGCCAGGGGCATGCCGGAACCTCTGGCGTAAAGCATGGCGGCGATGACTTTGGCCCTGGCCTGGCTGATGTCATAGTTGCGCGCGACGGATCCCACGGCATCGGCGTGGCCGTAAATGGTGAGGCTGACAGCCATGCCCATTTCGGCGGCCAGACGCTGCACGGCCGCCAGTGTATCCACAAGATGCGTCAGCTTGGGCATATCCTCCGGGACGGGTACATCCTTGCCCAGCGGGAACTCCACGCTTGCCCCCTGGACTTCCTGTATCATGGCGGCCAGCCTTGCCGAGCGCGGATCGGACAGTCCCCGGATGTCCACGTCCTTGACTCCCGGCAGGGTCAGGGCTTTGCGGCGGGCTTCCAGCGTCCAGTGCATGGGTGCCGTGCCGGAAAGATAGATGATGCCGTCGTCGAAACGCATGGAGACGTTTTCCGGAGGTTGGATGGAAAGGTCCACCCTTTTGCTCACCATGTCCGGTTCATACGAGACATAGGGAATCAGCGTGAAGCTGAACAACGAGGCGTCTTTGCCGTGTTCGCGCAACACCTCTTCGGGAGTCCGCGCCAGACGGTCTTTCAGGCAGACGACTTTCCACGGCGTCCCGGCGTCGAGGGACGCCTTTGCGGACGCTTGTTCGGGAGGAGCGGCCGGGCCTTGTCCGGTATGGTCGGAAAGGCTTGCCGCGGCTGTGGGTGCCGCGGGGGAGGCCGCCTCCCCGGTTGCGCCCTCCTGCGGCGTATCCCGATTTTGTCCGGAATTGCCGGGTGAGGCTGCGGAAGCTGTCGAGGAGGGCGTATCCCCGGCCGGCTGCTCCGCGGCGTGGATGACCAGCAAACCGGGTTCGCGGCGCAACAGATCCACGGCGGCAAGCATGTCCGCTCGGAAGCTGCGGCGGCGTTCCGCGTCTTCGGCGGCGCGCGCCGCGTTCTCACGGTGCCTGTAGAAAACGTAGCCGGCGGCGCCCGGACAGGCGGCTATAAGGGCGGCGACCAGGAGCTTGATCCAGACGGGCAACGGCTTGTCTTCATCCACGAAGCGGCTGCCGAGCAGTTTTTCCAGGCGGGGCCGGGAGGCGGCGAAAGGCCCCGTGTCGCCCTTGAAGTTCGCCAACTGCCCGGCGTATTCCATGACCAGATATTCGAGACAGGCGCGCATGTGCGCGCGGTAATCCGCAGGCGGCGCACCGCGCAGCACGCAGGCCAGATACGCGGCGGGGCGGCGCTCCACCAGCAGCGTGTATTCGCCCTGACGCAGAAGGTCGAGATCTTCCTTTTTGCCGTCGGCCAGACAGTCGTTGACGAAGTCCTGAATGGCCGTGAGCATGGCGGAAACCATGTCCGAGTCGCCGGATTGAGTACCTTCGTTCATGACGCTTGCCAGGCTGATGCCGGTGGCGCTGTGGATGAAATAGACCGCGTCCACCCTGTAGACGAGAGTGTGCAGCAGCACGACCTCGCTGAACGGTTTTCCGGTGCGCAGGCTTTCCAGTCGCCAGCGGATGCCTTTCCAGGAAAAGGCCGTTTCCATGCTTTTGCTGAAACTTTCCAGCATGGCATGGAACGATTCGGCGATGGACTTGCGGATGGACGGCCCCATAAGGGGGAAAAGGGATTCGCTGAACTCGTGGGGATTATCGCGCAAGGATTCCTTGACGATACGGTCGACCAGCGGTTCCATGGCCATCTTCAGCCTGTCGTCTTCACGGGAACTCAGGACCAGGGCTTCGGCCAGCACGGAACCGACATCCCCGGCCCTGGCGTCGGGGCTGTCCAGACGGGCGCGCAACTGCTCCAGCAGGAGCAGTTCCCTATGGAAAAGCAGGGTGCGTAACCGTTCTATTTCCTTGTCCGCACGAGTATCCTCGGCAGGAGACGTGTCGCCGGTATGCTCCGGCGCAGGCGCGCGGGGTTCGGCAGGGTCAGGACTCGGAGTCATCGTCTGCCGTGTCGGAGGGACTGCTTTCGCCTGCCGTAAGCATGTGTTCCATGTCCAGGGTCCACCGGCCGCTCAATTTGACGGCGACTTCGGTGAGCATGTTGGACAGGGCCGCGCGGTATACCATATCGTGGCGGATCTGCGAGGCGGTGTTGGACAGGACGTTGAGCGCGTCCTGGTAGCGGGTTTCCACCTTGGCCGCAAGGGCGTTGTTTTCGCTGAGAAGCAGTTGGCGCAGCTCTCGTTCGGTGCTGTCCAGAGTATTGGATATCTTGGCAAGCCTGCCCGAGAAGCTTTCTTCCGCGGCGGCTGCATCCCTGGCCGTCCTGGCCAGCGCCTCGACGCGTTCGCGTTGTTCGGCCTTGACGGCCTCGTCGCGCTCCCGCTGTTCCGCCTTGACGGCTTCGATACGCTCCCGCTGCTCGGCCTTGACGGCTTCGACGCGCTCGCGCTGTTCGGCTTTCAGGGCATCGGCCTGCTCTGCAAGTCCTTGCTGAAGGCGGCCGAGCAGGGAGCCGGTTTCGCTTTTCATAAAATTTTCCAGGGAATCAAGGCGGGACTTGAGGGCATCGCGCACATCCGCTATTTCACGCATCAGGCGTTCTTCCTGACGCAGCATGCGTGTTTCCATACCTTTTAATTGTGAGCCGAAGAGCAGCTCGCGCACCTGTTCCATCGGTGCGCTTTCCTGATAGTCTCCGGCATCTTGTCTGTTTTTGCTCATCAATAGTATCCTTGGTATGCTTTGCAACGTCTCCGGGTCGGGAAGTTTCCCGGTTTATTCCCTGAGAGGCAGGGGAATGCCGCATACTCAGGCGCATTTAGGCGCGGAGTATGCGGCAGGACAATAATACAGCAGCCGGGCCGGTTTTTTGCAGGAAACAACGCTTTCTTCGCAACCGGCAAAGGCGCGTCCTTCAACGGCGCGGCATGCTACAGCCGGGTCAGTAATTGTTTCAGGTGTCGTCGTTCCTCATCGGCACACTCGCGCACGGCGCTTTTTTCAGAGTCGGGCACCAGTCTCTCTATTTCGGTGAAAAAAAGAAGGGTGTCTTTTTCAAGCCGTACCGCAGCGCGCAACGGTGCCTGCAGAAAGTGTTCTTCCTGTGCGGGTATAAACAGACAGTGGGAATCCAAAAGGCTTTTCACATACGTCAGGTACTCTTCGTCGGTGCTGCCCGCCGGCAGTGCCACGCCGCCGAGTCGTTCGAGCATCGACGTAAAAAGGCGTTCATGGCGCTGTTCCTCTTCAGCCAGAAAGGCGAACAGTTTTTTATCGGCAACGGCGTCAGCCCTGCTTTCCGCCTTACGGTAAAAACCGTAGCCTCTGCGTTCAATTTCCACAGCCGCTGCCGCTACGTCGGCGGCGTTCACAAAACCGGCCATAATGCCTCCCGTCGGCAAGGATAAAGGTATCCGGAGCGGGGAATAGGCACACGCGTGCGCAAACATCCCCGCCGAACGTATGCGCTCCGTTCTGCGGACTTTTGCGTTGACGCCCGGCCGCCCCGTCGGATAAGCGTACTACAGACGGCAGGCCGAAGCAAGCGGTGTATCGCTCTGCCGGCATTGTTCGTAACGGAGAAATCATGCCCCGGAGCATCGGCATCGACGGAGTCCTCCGGCGGCCGGAGCCGGATTGGATTGAAGAAACCATGGACAGAGCGATTCTCTTTACGGGCCAGGGCGCCCAGAAAAGCGGTATGGGGCGTGACGCCGCCGAACGCGACAAAGAGATCATGGATCTCTGGAAAAAGGCCGAAAGCATCAGCCGTCTGCCTTTGCGCGACATTTACTGGGGAAACGACGGACCTGAAACGGCTGTGACGATGTACGTCCAGCCTGCGCTCACAACGCTGAATCTGGCTCTGTGGATGCGGGCCGCAGGCACGGTTCGACCGGCGGCGGCGGCCGGCCACAGCCTGGGCGAATTCAGCGCCGTCGCCGCGGCCGGAGTCCTGTCCTTCGAGCGGATTCTGGAGCTCGTTTCCGTGCGCGGGAAGCTCATGCAGGAAGCCGACGGCGCAGGCAAAGGCGCCATGGCCGCCATCTTGAAACTTGACCGCGGGCAGGCCGAACGCTGTGTCGCGGAAGCAGCGCAGGCAACGGGCGAAACCATTCTTATCGCCAATTACAACACCCCGGAACAGTTCGTGGCCTCCGGAACGCGGGCGGCTGTAAGCGCCCTGCAGGGCATCGTCCGGGGAAAAAAGGGCCGCGCGGTGCCTCTGGCGGTGACCGGCGCTTTCCACAGTCCGCTCATGCGGGATGCGGCCGCCGAATTCGCCGGCGTCCTCGACGCCGTGAGCAAAACAAGCTGGAGTACCGCCCGCTTCCCCGTGTACTGCAATGCCGCTCCGGAATCGCTGACGGACCCGGAGCGTATTAAGGAACTCATGAAACGGCAGATGACCTCGCCGGTGTACTGGACGGATTCCATACGCCGGCAATGGGACGCCGGCTGCCGCGTGTTTATTGAATTCGGCCCCGGCCCGGTCCTGAGCAGAATGGTCGGCCCCATCCTCGCGGGCTATGTCGACGACGCATGTTGCGAAGCCGGAGATACGCCCTGGAAGAGCATCGCCGTCAGCGGACCCGACGAGTTGGGAAACCTGCCGTAACGGCCTGATACTTCGCGGCAACGCTCGGGTCGCAACGGCCGGGCGCGATGCGGCAACACTCAGCCCCACATAGGGTCGGCATATGTCGTTAAGTGTAGGAATCGTCGGTTTGCCGAACGTCGGCAAATCCACCTTGTTCAATGCCCTGACCGGCGCGCAGAATGCCGAGGCCGCCAATTATCCCTTCTGCACCATAGAGCCGAACAAGGCCGCGGTGCCGATGCCGGACGACAGGCTCGCCGTTCTTGCCGCTCTGGTCAATCCCGAAAAAATTGTCCGCGCCGTGGTGGATTTTACGGACATCGCGGGTCTTGTGCGCGGGGCAAGCAAGGGCGAAGGGCTCGGCAACCGCTTTCTCGGCGCCGTCCGCGAATGTTCCGCCGTGCTTGAGGT
>JAITDR010000215.1 GCA_031282465.1 Desulfovibrio sp. | reverse complement strand
TGCGCGCCGTTGACGAGCGCGGGCCGGGTCATGAGTATGCCCTTGGCGCCCGCTTCACGCATAATATCCTGCCCGGCCTGGGCCAGTGAAGTTTCCAGAGCCTTCTGCGCTTCCACTTCCAGAGTAAGATGGACGCCGCCCATGAGATCCAGCCCGAGGTTGACCCGGCCGGAAGGCAGAAAAGCGGCCAAGCCGCTTTTGGGAGCGGCCTCGACGCCCGGCCGGGGGGCCGGGATCAGAAAAGTCGGCAGAATCAGCACAACGGCGGCAAGCAACACGGCGGCGCCGAGGAGGATACGCCACAAAAGCCCTTGTCTCATCGCATTTCCCTTATTCGCATTGTCGGATGCGCACTGCGTCTGAATACGTATCCGGCGGCTGCGGCAAAGCGCTCACTTGTCCGCGGGCGCGGCGGTTTCGTCGCTCTTGTCCGCAGGAGCATCGGCTTCCGCCGCGTCCTCACGGGGAGCGTCCGCGTCGCCGGCATTGTCGGCGGAGGCCGCAAGAGCTTTACGTTCACTCCCTCCGCTTTTTTTGTCGTTCCCGGCTTTGTCGTTCCCGGCTTTGTCGGACCCGCCCTTGCCGGAATCCTTTTTACCTTTGGCAGGCGTTTCGCCTTTGCCGCGGGTCACCATGGCGCTTACGGACGCCCGTGCCATCTTGAGCCTGGTGTCGCCGACATCCAGAACCACATAGTCGTCCGCGCATTCGACGATGCGCCCGTAAATGCCGCCTCCGGCGACTACTTCGTCCCCGCGTTTCAGGGAATCCAGCATGTTCTTATGTTCTTTGGTGCGTTTCTGCTGCGGCCGGATGAGCAGAAAATAAAACACCGCGAACATGAGAATAAGCGGGACGAAAGAGGCTAAGCCGGCGGCGTCTCCGCCGCCGCCGCCCGGCTGGCCCATGGCGTAGGCAAAATTCGTGAACATGCATCCTCCCGTGTTTCTTTTAGAGCGTTTCAACGTTGAGAAGGTGTATCCTCAATGGTACTCCGCTCTAATCCACATCCTGCTCCGTCAGCCGGATGATTCTGCAAAAAAGGACACGCGGACAATTTCACAATGAAATTGCTCCGGCGTCCGCGTGAGGGACGCTCCGGGTTGTGCCCGGAGCGTCCCGGAGTAGTGTATGCCGAGAAAAATCAACCGCAGCGGTACTGCACGCCGAAAGAGGGCCGCGGGTGGTTCCACTCCATGGCCCCCGGCATATGGGCGCAGGCTACGCGGCAGGTGCCGCACTCAAGACAGCCGGCCACTTCAAAGATGATGCGCCCCTTGTCGTCCAGAGTATACAACCCGGCGGGACAGACCACGGTGAGCGCCTTGACGGTCGCCGCGTCCATCTTTTCCTGGTGGATGACGATGTGCGGGTGTCCCTCGTCCACAACGAATTTATTCGTGGAAAGCTTTTGTTCAACGTTCATGCAAAGTTCCTTTATGGTCTGGAAGCCCGCTCCCGAAAGAAGATTTTCAGGGAGCCTGCCGTCACGCGCATCAGAGCGCCCTTGATCCTCTGAATCCGTCCTTGGCAAGATTGAGCAGCCCGGCCTTGAAGACATGCGGCAGGGCTTTTTTCACCATCAGTTTCGAAGGACCGGAGACCGTAAACATATCCGCGAAGATGTTTGCCGCCAGTTCCGGATATTCCTTGAACATGCGCGGGGTGTGTTCGATGAAGTCCGGAGCCCTGCGGTGCGTGTTCATGTCCTGCATGACGAAGCTGTTTTCCAGCCGGGTCTTGTAGGAGCCGAGCACGGCGTTGCTGAAGTTGCCTTTCTCCTTGGCTTCGATGACCGTCTCGGCCGCCAGTGCGCCGGAGCCGATCGCATAATCCATGCCGCGCACCGTGTAGCCGAGGTTCAGGCAGAATCCGGCGGCGTCGCCGAGTACCAGCAGGTTGTCGGCGCTCAGGATGGGGGTCATGTTGATGCCCCCTTCAGGCACCAGGTGCGCGGAATATTCGACAATTTTTCCGCCTGTGAGATAGGGCTTGACCGGGGAGCTTTCGCGGAAGGCTTCCAGCATGTCCGGAAGGCGGGCAGCGGATTTGGCCATTTCCGAAACGGTAATCACCAGACCGACGCTGAGGCTGTCCTTGTTGGTATAGAGAAAACCGCCGCCGACCAGTCCTTTCGAGGGCGCGCCGGCAAAGAGGTGGGCAAGACCTTCGCCGTCGTTGAGATTGAAACGGTCGTTGATCACGCCGGAGGACAGTTCCACCACTTCCTTGGCGCCGACGGCCACATGGTGCGGCGAGAGCTCTTTTTTCAGGCCGGCCTTTTGAGCCAGCAGACTGTTCACTCCGTCGGCCAGGAGCACGACTTCGCCCGTAAGTTCGTCGTCGCCGGCGATGATGCCGGTGACTTTGCCGTTTTCGCGCAACAGGTCGTCGGCAACGGCCGGACAGACCACGTCGCAGCCGGCTTCTTCCGCCTTGCCTGCCAGCCAGGCGTCGAATTCGGCCCGCAGGACGGTATAGGATGCCTTGGCAGGGTCTTTGAAGCGGGAGGAGCCGAAGTCTATGGTGAAGCAGCTTTCATCGGTCAACATGGAAATGCGTTCGCGCACGACCTTGCGTTCCACCGGGGCCTCGTCCGCAAAGCCGGGAATGATTTTTTCCAGGCTGTGGGCGTACATGCGTCCGCCCGTTACGTTTTTCGTGCCGGCGGTCTCGCCGCGTTCCAGAACCAGAACGCTGAGGCCGGCTTTAGCCATGCAGTAGGCGGCCGTGCTGCCGGCAAGACCCGCGCCGACGACGATGGCGTCATAATCAGCCATTGAATTCTCCTTGTGTAAGTAAGGGCGCGGCAACAATGCCGTTTCGCGCTTTTTCCGGCTCGGCCGGGGAGGGGGCGCGCCGCGCCGCCCTCCCCGGCCCGCTTCCGGGCCGTTGCAGCCGCGGGAACGGAATTATCCTTTGACCGCCTTGACCAGAGCCGGAATGACCGCCTGCCATTCGCCGGTGAAGCAGTAGTCGGCGTTCTGGTGCATGAGGCATTCGGCGTCCTTGTTGATGCTGACGATAACCTTGGCGTCGCGTACCCCGAAGGTGTGCTGCGCCTGCCCGGAAATGCCGACGGCCACATAAAGCTGCGGCTTGATGATTTGCCCGGAAATGCCGACGTAGCATTCTTCGGGCATCCATTTGAAGAACTCGGCGATGGGGCGCGAGCAGGAAACTTCCGCACCGAGGGCGGCGGCAAGTTCCTTGGCGGCCGCCAAGTCTTTTTCTTCAGCGAAGCCGCGCCCGACGGAAACAACCCTGGCGGCTTCGCCGAGGTTGACGGTCTGGGGCGGACGGGGTTTGCGCCCGGTCACCTTGACCTTGCCGGGGGAGTAATCCAGGGTGCCCGAGCTTGCGCCGGAGATGCCCGCGGGGTCCGGTTCAAAAGATTTGGGGCCTATGGTGGCCAGCACCAGGGCTTCCGTAGTGGAATCGGTGCGCACGGCCGCGCCGCCGTAGACATTGGTGCCGCAACTGAACGTATTGCCGCTCAGGGTGAGGTTCTTGGCGTCGCTGAAGCAGGGGGCGTCCAGCAACGCGGCGCTGCGGGCGGCCAGATCGCGCCCGCGTTTGGAGGTGCTGACCAGGATCAGGAAAGGCTTTTCGGCCTTGGCCTTCGCCACCAGTGAAGGAGCATAGTCTTCCCAGAGCCCGTCGGCGGGCAGAGGCGGAATGAAGACCGTGAGCTTGGCGTCGGCGCTCACGCTTTTGGCCGCGCTGACCATCACCGCGGCCCAATCGGGGTTTTCGGCAACTATCCAAATAGCACTCATGGGCGATCTCCTTACAGGATTCCGTCTGAGGAGAGTTGCTTGACCAGAGCCGCTGCGGCCTGATCCAGACTTACTCCGTCGGGGTTCAAAATCTGTTTGCGGCGGGACGTTGCCGGGGCCAGAACGCTGACGCGCGTCGCGCGGGGTTTGACGGCGTCGGGCGCCACACCTATGCCGGCCAGGGTCAGGGCGTTGGCGGGCTTTTTCTTGGCGCCGATAATGTCCTTGACGCCGGGAATGGGGGCATCGCCCACCTCCGGAGACACGGTGATGACCACCGGGGCGTTGACCTCAACGACTTCGGTGCCTTCCTCCAGCTTGCGCTCCAGGGTGAAGGCGTCGCCGCCTGCGCCCACTTTGACCACATAGCTGACGGAGGGTATGTCCAGCAGGGCGGCGAGACGGGGCCCTGTCTGCTGGGCGTAGTCGTCGCTGGAGCCTTCGGAGCAGATGACCACGTCCACATCGCCGATGGCTTTGACGGCCGCGGCCAGCACTTTGGCCGATCCCACCTTGTCCGTCTCGGCCAGGGCGGGGTCTTCGACGTAATAGACCGCGTCCAGGCCCCGGGACAGGGCGTCTTTGGTGGAAGCGGCGACGGAGGCGCCGGCGGTGAGCCCTATCAGTTCCCGGCCCGTGGCTTTCTTAATCTGCACGCCGCATTCAAGTCCGTTGCGGTCATAGTCGTTGACCTGGGGCTTGCACTTCTCCATGTCCAGTTCGCGGGTCTTTTCATTGACGCGGATGTCGCCGTCGGAAAGTACCCATTTGTAACAAACTACAATCTTTTTCATGGAACCCTCATAACCGGGCGGTCAGACCGCCGCATTCGCTACAGGTTGCATA
>JAITDR010000132.1 GCA_031282465.1 Desulfovibrio sp. | reverse complement strand
AGGGTTTCGAAACCGGCCTTGATCAGCGCCGCAAGCCCCCCGCACAGCACGGCCTGTTCGCCGAACAGGTCGGTTTCCGTTTCGTCGCGGAACGTGCTCTCAATGACGCCGGACCTGGTACCGCCGATGCCTTTGGCATAGGCCAAGGCCGTTTTCAGGGCGTTGCCCGTGGCGTCCTGATGGACGGCGACCAGACAGGGCACACCGCCTCCTTCGGTAAAGGTCCGGCGCACGAGGTGTCCCGGGCCCTTGGGGGCGACGAGCATGACGTCCACATCGGGGGGCGGCAGAATCTGGTTGAAGTGGATGTTGAAACCGTGGGCAAAGAGCAACGCCTTGCCTTTGCTCAGGTGCGGGGCGATGTCCCGCGCGTAGACGTCGCCCTGATGCTGGTCCGGCAGCAGGATCATGATGACCTCGGCTTTCGCGGCGGCTTCCGCAGCGGACACCGGGGCAAATCCGTGTTCTCGGGCCAGCGTGTAATTGGGGCCTCCGGGGCGCTGCCCGACGACGACTTCCAGCCCGGAATCGCGCAGGCTCAGGGCATGGGCATGGCCTTGACTTCCGTACCCGATGACGGCAATGGTTTTGTCTTTCAACGCCTTGAGGTCGCCGTCTTTGTCATAATACACTTTCATCAAAAATTCCTTTATGGTTTGAAACCTCTCCCTTCAAGGGGATTCCCACTCGACGCACGGCAAAGCCGGGCATACGTTTCCCGTAACCCCTCCCTTCAGAGAGGGGCAATCCACCCGGCGGACAGAAGCCGGGGCGGAGTCATCCGGCGTACCGAGCCGGATGTGGATTGAAACATTGTCACATTCCTTTACGAGGTTATGTCGATCGCGCATCGACGGTGCGGGGCACAAGGCCCGAACGCTTTGCCTTGCAGCGTCTTTCGGGATTACCGGCACGAAAAGCGGGGTTCATTCGCGCTGCATGCTGCGTTTCATGGCCATGGTGCCGGTACGGGTCAGTTCCTTGATGCCGAAACGGTTCAGGAGATTGATGATGGCGCCGATTTTTTCGTGATCCCCGGTAGCTTCCAGCGTCAGATCCACCAAGCTGACGTCCACTACCTTACAGCGGAAAATATCGGCGATGCGCAGAACTTCCCCTCTGCGCGAATCGTCGGCCTGCACCTTGATGAGCATCATTTCGCGCTCAACGGCGGCCAGTTCCTGAAAATCGACGACCTTGATGACGGTCACCAGTTTGCGCAACTGCTTGATGATTTGTTCGATGATTTGGCTGTCGCCCGAGGTGGCGATTGTCATGTGCGAAACACCGGACTCAAGCGTCGGGGCCACGTTCAGGGATTCTATATTGAAGCCCCGGCCGCTGAACAGACCGGCCACCCGGGACAGGACGCCCGGCTCGTTGTCCACAAGAACGGAAAGGACATATCTCACGTTGTATCTCCTAAGGCAGTCCGTGAAAAATTACAGCAATCGGCAACCGGAAATCGGCGTCAGACGATCATCTCGGCCAGGGATTTCCCTGCCGGCACCATGGGATAGACGTTTTCCTCGCGGCGCACGCGCACGTCCGCCACAACCGGTCCGGGGGTTTCAAGCACTGTTTTCAATGCCTCCTCAAGGGCGTCGTCCTCCTCGACGCGCAGGCCCGTTGCTCCGTAGGCCTCGGCCAGTTTCACGAAATCCGGCTCGCAGCCTTCAAGGTCGGTGCATACGTAATTCCGCTTCATGAACAGTTCCTGCCACTGGCGCACCATACCCAGGAAGCGGTTGTTGAGTATGACGACCTTGATCGGCAGTCCGGCGGCCACGACGGAGGCGAGTTCCTGGATGTTCATCTGGATGGAGCCGTCGCCGGCGATACAGATCACGAGGTCGTTCGGCCTTGCGATCTGCGCTCCCACGGCCGCGGGCAGACCGAAGCCCATGGTGCCCAGTCCTCCGGAGGACAAAAAGCTGCGCGGCCGGGTGAATTTGAAAAATTGGGCTGTCCACAGCTGGTGCTGTCCCACGTCCGTGGTCACGACGACCTCATATTTTCCATATGTCAGTCGGTCGAGAAGCTCAATGACCCGCTGGGGTTTGATTTCCCCGTCCTGCGTGTAGCCGAGCGGATGCTTCGCCTTGTAGCGGTCCAGGCGTTCCAGCCATTCGATGCGTGCCGCCGCCGCGTTTTCGTCCACCGTGCCGGCGGCCAGCAGGTCGGCCAGACCGAGCGCGGATTCGCGGCAATCGGCCACCACCGGCACATCCACGCTGACGTTCTTGCGTATGGAGGTCGGGTCGATGTCGATGTGGATGATGCGCGCCTGTTTGGCGAAGGCCGACAGTTTCCCTGTGACGCGGTCCGCAAAACGCGTGCCCACGGCAAGGAGCAAGTCTGCCTCGGTCACGGCCCTGTTGGCCGTGTATGCGCCGTGCATGCCCAGCATGCCGTACCACAGGCGGTGCGTACCGGGGAATCCGCCCAAGCCCATCAGCGTGGAGACAACCGGGATGTTGAGCTTTATCGCTGTTTCCGTGAGTACGGCGCTTGCGCCGGAGCCGATGACGCCGCCGCCCGTGAGCAGGAGCGGGCGCTCGGCCCGGAGCAGGAGTTCTGCGGCGCGGCGCAGTTGCACGAGATTTGGTTTATAGTTCGGATTGTAGCTGCGCATGCGCACTTCGCCCGGCCTGACAAAGGCCGTTTTGGCCAGAATGACGTCTTTGGGCAGATCGATGAGCACCGGGCCGGGTCTGCCGGAGCGCGCCAGATGAAAAGCCTGCCGGACGACGCCGGCCAGCTGCTTCACGTCTTTTACCAAATAGTTGTGTTTCGTACAGGGCCGGGTGATCCCGACAATGTCCACTTCCTGAAACGCATCGTTGCCGATAAGCTGCGTCGGCACCTGCCCGGTTATCACGACCAGGGGGATGGAATCGCTGTAGGCGGTGGCTATGCCGGTCACGGCGTTGGTCGCGCCCGGTCCCGAGGTGACGATGCTCACGCCGGGTTTGCCGGAGGCGCGCGCGTAGCCGTCCGCAGCGTGGACGGCGCCCTGCTCGTGGCGCACCAGAAAAGGTTTCAGCACATCGCCGTGCCGGGACATTTCATCGAACAGTTCAATAATCGACCCGCCGGGATAGCCGAAGATCACTTCGACGCCTTCGTCCTTCAGGCATTCCATCAATATTGCGGCGCCTGTGTACTCCATTACCTCTCGTCCTCCGAGGATGCGTAGTGCTGCAGGAGGGCGACCAGCTTCGTCTTGCCGTCCAGCTTGAGTTTCTTTATCCGGGCGGATTCCTGCCTTTCCGCGGGTGTCATGAACGTCTTGCCTTCCAGCTTTTCCAGTTGTTTTTCATAGAGGATGTGGTCGTCCCAGAGGCTTTTCAGGTCCGGGTGCGTCGGGGCCAGTTGTTCCAGAAGCGCGTATTCTCTTTGTTCCACGGCATTCCTCCTCTTTGCGGTGTATAACGGCAACTATAAGGAAACACGGATGTCTTCATTGTGATGCGGTGCATTCCCTTTACTTTTCCGGCGGCTTCGGACTGCACCGGTTACTTTTCCGGCGGCTCGCACTGCGCCGGCCGGACCGGGGCAACGCCCCGAAGCAACCTGCGCTGCCGTGCCGGCCGTCACGGGCAGGCATCAGCTCCGCGAAGGCATGCGCTTAAGGCAGCAGCCGTTTCCAGTCCGGTTCGGCGTCCGCCGCGATACGCAGGCATTTTTGCCTGCTCTTCGCGCCGGAAAGCACGGATACTTTCGCCTGCCGCAGGCCCAAGGCGCGCGCCGTCAGCGCCGCCAGGGCGGCGTTGGCCTTGTTTTCCACGGCGGGCGCGGCGACGCGTATGCACAGGCGCCCTTCCCTGATGCCCGAAAATTCGGATTTTTTTGCGCCGGGCAGGGCATGCACCAGCAGATGCCATACGCCGTCGGCGGTCTGCGAAACAAAGGGCGGCAAAGTGTCGGACGCGTCCACGGCAGGCATGCGGCATCCTTGTTCGTTTTCAGGCGCCGGGTTCGCCTGTGCTTTCCCGGTTTCCGCCTGTGCGTTCCGCCTCGCCGCCGCGTTTCAGCGCCGCCGTCGCCCGTTCCATGCGGATATCCTCCATGCGGCTGAGTTCGAGCAGTTTCAGGTGTCCTTCAATGACGGAACGCACTTTGAACTCAAATTGCGCTTTCAGTTTACGCGCTTCCGCAATTTCATCAAGGATGCGGGCCAGCCGCTGATTTGCCTGGTTGGTCAGGTTTTCCGCCCGGTTTTGAGCCGCCTCGATAAGCAGTTGCGCTTCCTTTTGCGCGGAACTTTTCAGTTCCTCGGCCATGCGCCGGGAAATGAGCAGGGTTTCGCGCACCGCGTTTTCCCGCTCGGCATAGTTCCGCAGTTGTTCCTCCAGTCGGGTCGTGAGATTGGTCAGGCGCACGCGCTCGTCGCCGAGCCGGGCAAGGGTGTCCGCGATTTCCTGCAGGTAGTTGTCCACTTCCTCCGGATTATACCCGCGCAAGGTGCGGGAAAAACTGTGGTTCAGGATATCGACCCGGTTGACGGACATGGTTCAACCTGCAAACAGCGCCGGTATTTGCCATAGTATGCCCGATATCAGCATCTGCAGAACCTGCAGGCCCAGAAGCAGCGCGATCGGCGACAGATCCAGGCCCCCGATGCAGGTGAACGGCATCCATTTCCGTATGCGCCACAGCGCCGGTTCGGTGAGCTGACGCAAAACGCGCACAATGGGATTGTAGGGATCGGCATTGACCCAGCTTATGATGCAGGCGCCCAGCACAACGAAAAAATAGAGGTTGACGAGCGAAGAAACGACAAAGTCAACGGCCTTGATCAAGGTTACAAGAAGTCCCATACGTCCTCCGTCGCGGGGCGGCACTCATGCGGCCGGCGCCGGCCGGCGTTTTTCCACCAGGGGCGCTGTCATGGTAATCATGCCGAAAAAATCGTCGACATGCAGTCCGGCGTCCAGCGTATTGTTGCGGAAAGACCAGAATGCCGTGCCCGCACCGTGCGCGGCCTGCTCGTCCACCTTGGAATCTCCCAGAAAGGCGATGTTTGCCGGCCTTTCGTCCCATTGCGTCGCGATTTGCACCAGACCGTCCGGACAGGGTTTGGGCGGACAGTCGGACGCGGTCATCACCGGGAGAAACATATCTTCCAGGCCGAAATAATGCAGCAGATCGTAGACCTTTTTGCTGCGGTTGGTAAATATGCCGAGTTTGACGCCCCACATGCCGAGCCAGTGCAGGGCTTCCGTCAGTCCGTTTTCCAGGGAGAGCAGGGGTAGAATCTGCTCCGTGTAACTGATCTTCGCACGCGCCTCATAGGCAGCCTCACGGTACGCCGGCGGAATGATACGGACGAGACACTCGGCTTCCGACGCCATGTGGCAATATTCCTCTTCTTCCGGGCTGAGGGGCGGCAGGTGTACGGCCTCGCGGATGAGGTTGTAAAACTCCATATTGGAAGCGCGCGAATCCAGCATGACCCCGTCTATGTCGAAAACCAGACCGTTGAGTTCGAATTCCAAAGCGTCCCGAAGGCTTGTTTCAGGCATGTTCCGCGTCCTTGTCAGGCCGGGGGAGACGTACGGTTCGACATTGTAAAGCTCCAATGTTCGGCCTGCGCCTGCTCAGGCCGGAGGAGACGTACGGTTCGACATTGTAAAGCTCCAATGTTCGGCCTTGCGCCTGCTCAGGCCGGGGAACCGGGCCGCGCGAGCAGTTCCGTTTCCCGCACAAGGGCGGTATCGGCGGGCAATCGGGCGTACAGCAGACCGGAGCGTTCCTGCTCCGGCAGGGACGCCGCGAGGATTGCGCGTTCTGCGGGCAACGGCCCGAGCAGGCCCTGCTCGGTGAGTTCCGCGGTCAGTTCGTCGTTTGCGGTGAACAGGACGGCATGTTCCGGCAGAAAATACCGGACGGCCCGGAGCAGCGTCCGCGGGTCGACACGGGGGAAATCTGTTCCGGCCGCGTTGTCGAACTCCCGTTCCACGGCTTCGACGCGGGCTCCTTTGCCTTCGCCGAGGTTTGCGCGCAAGGCCTGTTCCGCTCTGAGGACGCTCTTTTCCAGCGCCGCGCGCTCCAGGTTTTTTTCTTCCAGGTATTCGGCCAGAATCAGAATTTTTTGCGCGTCGACCAGCCGTTTGCGTACCGCCCGCGCCTGCCCTGCACCATCAGTCGTTTCCGAGGCAAGGAGCGCACCGCCCTCCCTCGGCAGGTCGCCGGTCGCCGCGAATCGCGCAAGACCGACCCGTTCCGCGGCAGTCTCCTCGTCCGCCGCAGCGTATGCCCCGTACAGTTCTGCAGCGCGCAAAAGGCCGCTTGATGAGTATTCCAGCCCCATACGCAAAAGTTCTTCCAAGGCCGCCTGCGCTTCGGCGGGGGAAAGAGGCAGGGCGGCAAGCACCGCCTGCCGCGCGGCTTCAGCTTCCGGAGAACGCGCCGGACGGCTTGCGGCGGAATTTTCGGAGGCGACGGCGGGAGTCTCCGTCCCCGCCGAGTTCTTCCCGCGCGCGCCGGGCACAGACAAGACGCGCCGCTCGGGCAACCCGCTCGGGAAAAAAACGACATGCCCCGGCACATCGGCAGGAGCCGATTCAGGCTTCAGGTCCGGCACATACAACAGCGCAACGCTCATACTGCCCCGCAGCAAATCCCCGTGATCCGGCAACCCTCGACATCCTTCATCAGTTTCATCATACCGTAAGTCCAATTTTTAGCAACTGCCTGTAAAAACAAGGTGTTGATGCCGAGTTGCCGGCCGTCGGGCGCGGCTGTGGCCCCGAGTCTTTGCGCGGCTTATGCCGGGCGTCTTCTCAAGGTTACCGACCGTCGGGTGCGGCTACAAATCCCGAAGGCTCGGGGACTTTTTCCGCTCCCCCCAAGATGGAATTAAAAAACGACAGGAGAAAGCGGTCACGTTCTTCGGCAGCCTCCCGGCGTTCCTGACCGGAAAGCCTGCCGCAGCTTTCCGCCGGCATTGCCGCCGTGTCCGCGGGGCAGGGCGCGAAAAGGGAAAAGTGGTCGGCGTTTTCCACACGCAGCAACGCGGGCGGTTCCCCCGCCCCGAGACGGTACGGTTCCGCATGCCGCTCCGGCGGGTAGAGCGTATCGAGTCCGGCTTCGACAACGGCCAGAGGGACACCGACGGTGCGCAGGGCGTCCGGACGGAAGAGCATGCCGCCCGCCGGGACCAGCAGCGCGACGGCGCGGACGGCGCGCGTTTCCGCCCTGCGGCGAAAGGGAGTCGATGCGTCGACTTTGAGCGGCGTCGGCTCGGGTCCTCCCATATCTTCATCGCCGGTGCGTACGGGAACCCTATACTGCGGGGAATCGGCAAGGGCGATGTGGACGAAGGCCGCCCCGGAGTCCGTGCCTCCGAACAGGGGGCCGCCCTGAAAATCCAGAAGCAGGGGGAAATCCGCAACGGACCCGCCGCGCGGTTCACCGCCGGCGTCCGCTTCTTCGACCTCCTGCGGGGGCGGCGGCGCACCGTCCTGGGACGGCTCGTCGTCGTCGCCGTCGCCGAAAAGACGTTGCCACAATCTCCTGTTTCCCGGCGTTGCAGCCCCCGGCCCCGTGTTGTCCGCGGCATCGGCTGCGGGCCGCGGCACGGCGACGCTCAGCAGTTTGGGGGCAAAGAGGGAAAGCTGCGGCGTAAACGCTTGTCTTCCCCATGTTCTGGTCATAGTGCGCATGGCTTCCGGCAGGCGGGACAGGCGTTGCGCCGCCCAGGGTGTACAAAATCCGTCTTCCCGCCGCTCCGTGCCGCAGTAGCCGTCAAGCAGGGAAAAATCGGGGCTGAGGCCGAGAAGCTGAAGAACCGTTATGGCGCCGAAGCCGACGCCGAGCAGCCCGATGCGCGATTCGTCCGCATAGGGCGCGAATTCCGGCGTGCCGAGTACGATTTCCAGAGCGCGCAGCAGGTTGCGCGGCCTGTCGCGCAGCAGTTCCGCCGTGTATATGGATTCGCCGGCGTTCTGGTTGTCTCCGCTGTGGGTCGGCGCCACGACGAGCATCCCGGCCGAAGCCAGGGCCGTTGCCGCATCGTTGTGTGCGAAACGGCTGCCCGCCGTATCGTGGGAAAGCAGCAGCAGCGGGTAAAAACCGGGGATGATGCGGCCGCGTTTGCCGGCTTCGGTGAGCCGGCCGTCCATCACTCCGCCGACCATGGTTGTGCGGGCGGGGTACCAGACGGAAAAATCGAAGCGTTCCTGCGTTTCCGGTATCCAGACGCCGAAGCTGCGCATGGCGACCGGGTATGCGGCCGTTTTGCCTGCGGCGGCGCGCGGCGCGACCGTGACGGCCGGCGTGCCGAGGGCAAGGCAGAGAGCGAGGAAACAGACGAGGCGGCTGTACACTTTCAAAGTTGAAAAGCGCTAATCGGCACGGCCCGTAACGCCGTTGACCACGTTGACGGGCGCGCCGTCCAGAAAGGCGCGGATGTTGCCGTAGGCGGTCTGCATGAGGCGCATGCGGGATTCGACGGCGCACCAGGCCACATGCGGGGTAATCATGCAGTTCGGGGCAAAACGCAACGGATTGTCGTCGGCCATGGGTTCCACGGCGACGACGTCCAGCCCCGCGCCGCCTATGCGTTCTTCCTTGAGCGCGTCCAGAAGGTCCCGCTCGTTGATCAGGGGACCGCGCGCCGTATTGATGAGCAGTGCCTGCTCCTTCATCAATCCCAGCAGACGGGCGTTTACCATGCCCTCGCTTTCCCGGTTCAACGGGCAGTGCAGGCTGATGACGTCGGAGCGGGCGAACAGGTCGTCCAGACCGACAAAGTCGAAAGGCCGGAAATCCGGTGCCGGTCTGGGGCGGGGCGCGTAGGCCAGAACATGCATGCCGAAGCCGTGGGCCACACGGGCCACTCCCGCACCGATGTTCCCGAAACCCACAATACCCAAGGTTTTGCCCTGCAGCTCGAAAATGGGTTTGTCCCAGTAACAGAAATGCCTGCTCTTGCTCCAGTCGCCCCGGCGCACGGAGGCCGTGAGTTCGCAGGCGCGCGAACTGAGGAGCAGAATCAGAGTAAAGACGTGCTGGACCACGGAGGGCGTGGAATAGTCCGGCACGTTGCAGACGGGGATGCCGCGCGCGGCGGCTGCCCCGATATCCACCTGATTGAAGCCGGTCGCCAATACCCCGATATACCTCAGGGCGGGCGCGGCGGCCAGATGTTCGGCCGTGACGACAACCTTGTTGGTGAGGATGAACGCGGCATCCCTGATCCGTTCCACTGTCTGCTCCGGCAGGGTCTGATCGTACATGACGACCTCGCCGAAGTCGGAAAACTCGGGCCAGGCAAAATCGTCGCCTATGCTTCCGGCATCCGGAAACACCACTGTGTCTTTACGCATTGTCACTGCTCCTTGCTGTGGAGATTACCGAAGAAAATTGTGGAGCATAGCAGGCAAAAAAGCAAGAGCCGTCATCACCCCGGCCGTCCGCTGCGGAGCGGCGCCGCGACGGGCATCTTCGCCGAAGCCGGGGCCGTTGCGGAGACGCCACGGCGCTAATCGGCGCGGCGCGCAACGCCGTTGACCACATTGACGGGCGCGCCGTCCAGAAAGGCGCGGATGTTGTCGTAAGCGGCCTGCATGAGGCGCATGCGGGATTCGACGCCGCACCATGCCGCATGCGGGGTAATTATACAGTTCGGGGCAAAACGCAGCGGGTTGTCGTCGGCCATGGGTTCCACGACAACGACGTCCAGCCCCGCGCCGCCTATGCGTTCTTCCTTGAGCGCGTCCAGAAGATCCCGCTCGTTGATCAGGGGACCGCGCGCCGTATTGATGAGCAGGGCCTGTTTCTTCATCAATCCCAGCAGACGGGCGTTTACCATGCCCTCGCTTGCCCGGTTCAACGGGCAGTGCAGGCTGACGACGTCGGAGCGGGCGAACAGGTCGTCCAGGCCGACAAAGTCGAAAGGCCGGAAATCCGGCACCGGTTTGGGACGGGGCGCGTAGGCCAGAACATGCATGCCGAAGCCGTGGGCTACACGGGCCACTCTTGAGCCGATGTTCCCGAAGCCCACAACACCCAGAGTTTTGCCGTGCAGTTCGTAAAAGGGTTTGTCCCGGTAACGGAAACGCCTGCTTTTGCTCCAGCCGCCCCGGCGCACGGAGGCTGTAAGTTCGCAGGCGTGCGAACTAAGAAGCATAATCAGAGTAAAGACGTGCTGGACCACGGAGGGCGTGGAATAGTCCGGCACGTTGCAGACGGGGATGCCGCGCGCGGCGGCGCCCATGATATCCACATGGTTGAAGCCCGTCCCCAGCGCCCCGATATAGCGCAGGGCAGGGGTTACGGCCGGATGTCCGGGCGTGACGGCTACCTTTTTGGTGAGGATGAACGCGGCGTTCCTGATCCGTTCTTCCGTCTGCTCCGGCAGGGTCCGATCGTACATGACGACCTCGCCGAAGTCGGAAAAATCGGGCCAGGCAAAATCCTCGCCTATGCTTCCGGCATCCGGAAAAACTACTGTGCCTTTGCGCATTGTCACTGCTCGCTTGCTGTGGATATTGCCGGAGAAAATTGTGGAGCAACGACGGCAAAAATGCAAGAGTCGGCTTTGTGCCTTCGGGGTAATCAAAAGAATATTGCAATAACTTGAAATTACAGGAGAAATTGTAAAGCTGTCTTTATAAAACAAATTATTTCAATAGATTATATTGCTTCACTCTATTGCCCTGTCTGAGCCTTTGCGCGCAGGTCAGGCATGTTGTTCAACAGACGTATGTCGGGGTTATGACCAAGGCGATGCAGCCTGTATACTCGCGCCGGCACGGGCGTGCCGGGGCTTTTCATTCAGCGCCGTAACGACTATGTTGTGCGATGTGCCTACCCGTATGTTGTGGGACGAGCCTGCCGGGACACATTTTTCGGCCCTGGTCCGGCGGGCGTTCCGCAAGAAACGGCAACGCAGCAGCAGCCGTCGAACCTGTGCGGATGCCGGGCGTTACGTTTACAGATGAGAGGATGCCGGGCCGTGCATCGGCGCACCGTGCCGCAAAAATCGTCTGCGACGTTGTCGGCACTGCCCGGTCATTGAAACGCTCTTCGAATATATTTGTCGGCAGGTACTGGACCCCTCCCCGACTGACCGCGTCACAGCGCAGACAGTCGCAGTATCAAGGAAAAACCCTGCCGGGGAGGGGTTCAATACCTGCCGACGATCACGCCTCAGGCATCGGCGTCTCTGTCGCGTCGTTCCGAACCCGGAGACACAATCATGAAAATTGTGCTCCGGGCTCGGAAAACGAGGTTCGTCCGTTCCGCCTACGGCAGCATCCACTTCAAGGCGTAGGCCTGCAGGTAGGTCAATACGCAGATGACCATGGTCATGGCCAGCGAATGCAACAGGGTGAAGCGGAAGAGGTTGCCTTCCTGTCCGATCATGCCCGTCGCCGCGGTAGCCACGGAGATGGACTGCGGAGAAATCATCTTGCCGGTGACGCCGCCGGAGGAGTTGGAGGCGACGGTCAGGTGCGGGTCAACGCCGACCGCTTCAGCGGTGGTGCGTTGCAGGCCGCAGAAGAGAGCGTTGGACGAAGTGTCCGAACCGGTGAGGAACACGCCTATCCAGCCGAGCAGAGGCGCGAAGAAGGGGAAGAAATGGCCGGTCTGGGTAAAGGCGAGGCCCAGAGTCGTGCTCATGCCGGAATAGTTCATGATGTACGCCAAGCCGAGGATGGTGGCTATGGTCAGTATGGGGAACTTGAGTTGCACGATGGTGCGCGTCAGGCAGGGCAGAGCCTTGCCGAGTCCGTAATTCGGCATGATGAAGGAGGCTATGAGGCCGGAAAACAGGATGGCCGTGCCGGCTGCCTGCGCTATGTTGAAGCCGTAAACTGCGGCGTAAGGCGCATCCTTGGCGACGATGGGAGCTGTCTTCATGACCAGGTTATGCAGATTCGGCCATTGAACGGGAATGTTGAAGCCCCCGGTCAAGGCCTTGAAGCCGCCCGTACCCCAGATGAAAACCATGACGGCAAGAATGATGTAGGGCGACCACGCGCGAAGCACTTGGCCCGAGGTGTAGGAAGCCCCTTTTCCGCCGCTCCCGGCAGGCGCTTCATTCGGGAAATGCCAGGTATTCTTGGGCTTCCATACGCGCAGCAGAATCACCATGCCGGCGATGGTCACGATGGCGGAAAGGATATCCGGAAGATAGGGACCGTGAAAGTTTGAGGAAAGATACTGGGTTATTGCAAAGCAAAAGCCGCTGACGAGAATGGCCGGCAGAACTTCCATGGAGCGTTTGAAGCCGCACATGGTCACGCATACCCACAGCGGTACGATGACGGACAGGAAAGGAAGCTGGCGGCCGACGATGGCACTGATATGGTTGAGGTCAAGACCCGAAACGCTGGCGGCGACGATGACCGGGATACCGATGGCGCCGAAGGCCACAGGCGCCGTGTTGGCTATCAGACAGATACCCGCGGCATACAGGGGGTTGAAGCCCAATCCCACCAGCATGGCCGCGGTAATGGCGACCGGCGTGCCGAAACCGGCCGTGCCTTCAATGAAGGAACCGAAAGCGAAGGCGATGAAGATGGCCTGCAGTCGTCGGTCGTCCGTCAGACTGGCCAGGGAGCCTTTGATAGTCTCGAATTCTCCGCATTCAACCGTCATGTTGTAGACCCAGACCGCTGTGATGACGATCCAGATAATCGGGAAAATACCGAAACACATGCCCATAACCGTGGCGCTGACGGCCATCGTCACCGGCATCTTCCAGATGACGATGGAGAGAATCAGAGCCGAAAGCGTGCCTGCAATCGCAGCGTAATGTCCGGGGGTTCTGCGCACGGCAAGCATGTAAAACAGCAGGATCAACGGAATCGCAGCGATGAGCGCTGAAACGAGGATCCCCCCGACGGGTTCATAGACCTGGGTCCAAGTATTCATAATTCCTCCTGACGCAGCCCTGTCGAGCCGGTTACAATGTTGGTCGAACGTCTTTTACACTGTGAACATCTCCCTCCGTGAGCTTGCCTGCCTGCTCCCCACGGAGCCTGCAGGCAGTTTCTGCAAACTCTCCGTCAAAGCATGCCGACTTTGCGGTTGCCTGTCGTGTTGCCGCCTTCCGGCAACGCGGGCAGCCCGTAACTTTCCGCCTGTCGCGGTGGATAACAGGAATCGACGATACGAAGAAAAATGAAAGAAACGGCAAAACGGCCCCATTTCAAAAAAGAAACAGGGCCTGCCGGAAACAAAAAAACCGCTGCGCGCCCTAACTTGGGAGCACAGCGGGAGATATTACTCAGCTGTTGTGTGTGTGTGTGTGTGTGTGTGCAAGAATCAGGCCGAACCTGCCGGTTTCAGCTTGCGCAGCACAATTTTTTTGAGGAGGAAAGCCCCGTTTTGCCGGAACCTTCATAGCGATGCCTCCACATGGCCAAAAAAACAAACGTGTCGACTGTGTCGCCGCCGGCCGCTTTGAAAAAGCACCGACAAGAATGCATGTCTTTACCCTTTTGCAAAATAAAAAGCAAGCCGGTTGTCGAAAATTTCGGAAATGATTTCGGCCTTGCCGCAGGCCGGGACCGCATTCACGCCCGCAATCTTCCGGCCGAGACTGCGTGGATGCAGCCTTGGCCGGAAGGCAAGAAAACGGGGTGTTCAGAACTTGGAGAAACCCGAACTGATGAGGACAAGGGCCACAATGCCCACAACAACGCCATAGAGCACGAACGGCCAGAAGGTCTTCTTCAGGATGTCTCCTTCGCGGTTCAGCAGTCCCACGACCGTGCAGACGGCCACGATGTTGTGGATGCAGATCATGTTGCCCATGGCGCCGCCGGCGGCCTGCGCGGAGATAATGACGACTCTGGACAGGTTGAGCTGGCCGGCGATGTCCCATTGGAACATGCCGAAGAGCATGTCGGAAACCGTGTTGGACCCGGTGATGAAGGCGCCGAGGCCGCCCACATAGGAGGCGAACACGGGCCATGCACCTCCGATGATATCCCCTATGGTGGTAGCCATGGCAAGGGGCATGGAGGGCAGCTGCTTGGCCGTCCCCGCCGCGACGGCGGCGGCAAGATCCGGATTCATTCCGGAACCCTGGAATATCTTCACCAAGGCTACCGAGGCGCACAAGGATATTGTGGCGGCCTTCATTTTGACCGTGGTGTCGGTCCAGGCTTTAATTGCCTTGTCGACGGGCATCTTGTGCAACGGAATGACGAGCAGAGCAACCAGCATGAACGGGACGGTTCCCGGCAGGTAGAGGAGCTTCAGGCTGTCGCTGACGTTGGCGTAGCCGAGTATGCCCTTGAAGGTGATTACGCCGTTGTTGTTCAGCCATGCCTTGAGGGGCAGCACGTCGATGCGGGTGAGCACCAGAATGCCTCCGATCAGCACATAGGGCAGCCACGCCATGAACTGGCTCATGTGCGCCTTGAACTC
>JAITDR010000034.1 GCA_031282465.1 Desulfovibrio sp. | reverse complement strand
CGGATGACCATCTGCAAAGATTTTCGCGGGAAATAGTTTTCAAAAGGGCGGCCGTTCACTGTGATTGTGCCGGTGCCCTCATACAAGCGCGTGCGGGCGGTGGCATTCTTGCGGCGGCCGGTGCCGTACTTGAAATCCGTGGTCATCATTTCTCCTGTCGGTCGATGTTGAAGATAATCCCGTGTCGGGGTTGCAGAGGGCGGCACAAAAGACCGCCGATTCGATGTTACAGCAAGTACCGCTTGAAACAGTTCGCTCGTTTCATCCGTGAACTGCTCTAAAAGGTCAGTATCTGCGGTGTCTGTGCGGCATGGGGGTGTTCCGGGCCGGCGTAGACCTTAAGTTTTTTCAGCATGGCGCGCCCCAGGCGGTTTTTGGGCAACATGCCTTTGACCGCGTGCATCAGCACTTGTCGGGGCTTGGACGCGAGCATTTTTTCCAGGCTTTGCTCCTTGAGGCCGCCGACGTAGCCGCTGTGGCGATAATATATTTTGCCGGCGAGTTTGTTGCCGGTCACGCGGATTTTTTCGCAGTTGACGACGATGATGTAGTCCCCGTTGTCCATGTGCGGGGCGAATTCCGGCTTGTGTTTGCCGCGCAGCCGGTGCGCCAGTCGGGAAGCCAGCCGGCCGAGCACCTGCCCGTCGGCGTCCGTCACGAACCACGAACGCTTGATATCCGCCGGGGTAGGCGAAAATGTTTTCATAATCGGCTCCTTTCCATCCGGAAAACATGGATAATCCCCGAACGGGGAGAACGCCCTATACGCTCCCGCATCGGGGAAGTCAAGTTCCCGAAACGCATTTTTTACAATTGCACTGCTCGAAAGCCGGCTGTCCGCGTGATTCCGAAATCGGTTGCGGAAAGCAACGCTGCCGCCTGATGCGGAACGTTCTCCCGCGCCCGGTGAAATATCCGGACATGAAGCCGGCGGGTGCTCCGGCATTGCTGCACTTTGAATGTTGAAAGACTATAGATGTCAAAAAGTATCAGACGCGTTTCCCGCAGATGCGCCTGCGCAGTTCCAGGCCGGCCCGGCGCAGCAGCAGAGGATTGCGGAAGCAGAGCAGCGGGGCTGCCCGCAGGGCGCGCAGGGCCGCGTTCACGGCGCTTCCGCGTTCTCCCATGCGGAACAGGGCACAGGCGGCGCGCGCAAGCGCGGCCTGACGCGCCGCCGTACTCAGGCCGGGAATCCCGAGCATGGATTCGGCAATGCGGTAGTCGTCCCACGCCCGCGCCCCGGCCAGAGCCGCGTCCTGCGTGGCCTGCCCGGCATGCATCCGTATGCCCGCAAGAACATCTCCGATGCTTGCCGCCCGGCTTCCCCGTCGGAGCATGGCCGTCCACAGGGCCAGATCCTGAGCATAGGGGAAGGAACGGTCGTAGCCTCCGGCTGCCCGCGCCGCAGCCGTCCTGAACATGCATGCGGAGTTGGCGAACGGGTTGCGCAGAGGCAGCGTATCACGCAGTTCCTCGTGCGTTGTCGGGAAACGGTCCCGTGCGGTGCAGTTGCCGGAAGCGTCCACATACTCCACATCCGAACCCAGCAGGTCCGTTTCCGGGTGCGCGGCCAGAAAGCCGCTCTGCCGCTCCAGTCGCTCGGGCCGGCAGAGGTCGTCGGCGTCCATGACGGCGACAAGGTCCGTGTCCACCGCATCCAGCCCCATCTGCAAGGCCCCTGTGCGTCCGGCATCGGCGGGCAGATGCCGGAGGGCAAGGACGCATCCGGGCTCTGCCCGGAGCGGCCTGGGGGGGGCTGCGGGGGGCACGCCCCCCCGGTCATGTTCTGCCTCGTAACCGGGCTCTGCCCGGAGCGGAAAGTCCGATAACTTTCCGCCGAGCGCCGCAGCCGTTGCGTCGAGAAAAGCGCGGGTGCCGTCCGTCGAGGCGTTGTTCAGAATCAGAAAGGTGAAATCCTGTCGGGTCTGGCCCAGAATGCAGCGCACGGCTTCCTCAAGATAGGGCATGCCGTTGCGCACGGTCATGAGGACGGTCAGGCTTGGTGCAGGCATAGGCCCGTCATCCTCTGCCCGAAGTACAAGCGCCGGACCGGGAATGCAGCGTCACCATGTGCAGGGCCGATGCGGCGGTCAGCGCCAAGCCTCTTCGTACGCCGCGCGGAAGGCACCCTCGTCTACCGGGGCGAAGCCTCCGGCGACGGGCGTAAACAGGTGCATGCGCTGCGAGGCGATGCCGCCGTTCCAGCTGATGGGGGCTATGCTCCAGTCCAACATTACCGACTGCAGAGCGTCGTTCACAGTCTTGGGGGAAGCGTCCGCGATACTGAGTCCGGCGGACAGGCGGGCGAAATCATAGCCCAGCGCTGACCAGAAATCCGCGCCGGCTTTGCCTGCCGCCGACAGACGCGCCTGCAGCCGTTCGCCGGCAGGAGTCGGACGCGCGGTGTTCCACAAGCCGGGGAAGACGGCCAGCCCGTAATACTGGGTGCCGACAAAGCCGCCTGCGGAAAGCCCCTGTTCCCAAAGGCTCGTGCCGAGCAACACCTGCCGCGTTTCGTTCTGGTAGAAGAAGTGCGGCACGATGACGTCCATATTTTTCCAGGTATCGGGCAGGAAAACGGCGCGAAAGACGCTGCCTTTGCTGTTCGCGGCCAGCAGCTTGTTCGTCGCGGCCATCCAGTCGTTCCGGTCGGCCGGATCATAGCCTTGGACAACGACGTCGGTTGCGCCCGCGGCTTTAGCTTTTTCCTCGAAAAGGGCGGCCATGCGTCTGCCGAAATTGTCCTCGGGATGGAAGATGCCGTAGCCGCGTATGCCGAGGCGGGTAGTGAACCCCAACAGGGCATCCACCTGGTC
>JAITDR010000109.1 GCA_031282465.1 Desulfovibrio sp. | reverse complement strand
GAGGAAACAGACGGCGCGCCGACAGCCGTGTTTACGGATACATGGCGTTGGAGTGATCATGCGGAATGTGACTTCCAAGCCGTGCTTAAAGAAAACGGCGCCGTCGCGGAAACCGCGCGCGCCCTGCGTTCCATGTTGCACGAAAGCGGCCTCACGGCGTATCTGCTTATGCTCGCAAGGCGGTTGCTTGCCCTGCGCACAGTGCTGAAGCCGTCGGGCAACCTGTACCTGCACTGCGATCCCACCGCCGGCCATTATCTCAAAATTGTCGCGGACGGTATTTTCGGGCGCGCCCATTTCATCAACGAAATAATCTGGCACTATACAGGCGGAGGACGCTCCAAAAGCCGTTTTTCACAGAAACACGACTGCATTTACCTGTATGCCGGCGGCGGCAAAAGAGTCTTTAATCCCGACCCTATAAGAGTGCCTTACAAACCGACCAGCGGATACGCAAAAAGCGGCATTACAAGCAAGGCGGGCAAACGCTACTTCCCTGATCCCCGCGGCACGCCTCCGGACGACGTGTGGGATATCCCCATCGTCAATCCCCTGTCCCGTGAACGAACAGGATACCCGACGGAAAAACCGCCGGCCCTGCTGGAAAGGATACTGCTCGCTTCAAGCAACAACGGAGATATCGTTCTTGACCCTTTCTGCGGCAGCGGTACAACCTTGTATGCCGCACAAAAGCTGGAGCGCCGCTGGATCGGCATCGACAACGCGCCTCTCGCCGTGCAATTCACCAAGCAACGCCTACTCGCGGCTTTCCCCGGCATCGAGTTCGCCGTGCATGCGGCAATGGAGCAACGCGACACGATACCGCGCGGGCTTTCCCCGGCATGAACACAGGCGCCGGCTTGAGACGTTTTGCTCAAAACGACTGACACCCGGCCGATTCCAGCGCCCAGGCCAGTCCGTCGCAGTCGCCCAAGGCGCAGGCCGCGCGAAAATCCGCGCACATCTCCTTGTTTTCTTTAAGAACGAAATACGCCGAAGCCCGGTGCAGGAGATAGACAGGGTTGTCCGGAGCCAGGGCAACAGCCCGTCCGAACGCGTCCGCCGCAAGCGCAGGCAGCCCTTGCCGCAGCAGGGCCGTCCCGCGCGCATCATGGGCGCGGGCAAAATCCGGAGCCAGAGCCAGAGCGGCATCTACCTGCTCCAAGGCCGCGGCCGGACTGTCCAAAAGCAGCCGGTTGCATGCCGACAACGTCAGGAGCAGCGGGTCGTCCGGCGCAAGACGCAGGGCCTCGGCCAGTCGTCCTTCCAGAAGGCGCGGTTCGTCACCGGCGCGTCCGGACAGTACGTCGCGCAGTATTTCCAGAGCGTTTAAGCGATCCGCCGCCCACTGTAATTCGTGCGCCGCCTCCTCGTCCTCCGGCTCGCCGGCGCCGCGGTTGAGCAGTGCGTCCGCTGCGGCGTCATAACGCGCCAACACGGCGCGCAGGCGCGCGACCAAACGTCCGCCCGCCTCCACCCGGTCCGCGTTTTTCAGGGCATCGGCAAGCGAACCGCCGCCCGACCTTTCCAAAACAACACCGACTGTGACCCGCCGGTTTGGAGCAAGACCGTCAACCCGCGCGTTCAGACGGCGCACAGGGAAACGCACACAGGCAAGTCCTTCAAACAACGCTTCGCCCGGTATGCCGAGCCGCACGGCGGCCTCGCGAAAATCCGGCACCATCTTCCCGGACAACTCGCGCCCTACATGCTCGTATGCCGCCGACAAGGCGGCGGCCAGAGCCGCAGCTTCCGCCCGATCGCGCCGCACGGTGTCGTTGAAACTCCGGCTCGCCGTAAACTCCACGCGCTCTCCGACTTTCTCGTCCTCCTCGGCCCGCGCCGCCGAAAACGGCAACAACAGAACCGTACACAGCAGGACGGCAAGAACGAAGCAGATCCGGCCCATGCCGAGGAAATACGCTCGACCGGTCATTCCCCGACTCACGCCGTTCCGTTCAGCGCGCGGTTGTTCATACCAGCACACTTCTCCGCAGGGGTATCCGGATATCGCCGCCGCTGCCGAAAAACAACACCGTTCCCTTACCAAAAATTCCTTTATGGTCAGCAACCTCTCTCTTCAGAGGGATTCTCACTTGACGCCCGGCAAAGCCGGGCATACCTTTCCGCCAATCCCTCTCTTCAGGGAAGGACTTGCCGACCGGTTCCCGACTGCCGGAGCAGGGCAGACGGGCAGACACGGGGCCGGATGTGGATTGAGGCATACATAGTAGCGGATTGCCCTGTAAAAGAAAAGCGCCGCTTCGGCGCTGACGCCGGGCTTCCGGCACCGGTCCCGAGAGCATTCCAACATTATACAACCGCGCATGTCCGCCGCAACAGCCGCCGTCCGAACCGCTCTTCTGAGCCCCCCGTTTACCGAACTGAGCTACAGTCTGCCGGACTACCTGCCGCCCGAAGCCTTTTTCGTCGGGCAGCGCGTCGTCGTGCCTCTGGGCAAGAGCAGGCGCGCCGGCGTCATCTCGGCCTTTGAGCGGCAGGCTGCGGGCGCTGAAAGCTTCACGCTGAAACCGCTGATCTGGCCTTTGGACAGAGAACCGCTGCTTTCCCCGGCCTATCTTGATTTGGCCCGCACCCTGGCGGGCAGGCATGCCGACGAACTCGGGCGCATACTGGGCAGCATACTGCCCGCCGGGCTGCGTACGCCCGCGCCGCGCCTGCTCTTTTTCACCGAGGACGGCACAACGAACCTGGTTCCGGCCGATCTCGCCCGGCTGCCCGAGGACAGGTTGCGCGCGCTGGGCGACCTGTGGATGGCCGGACGCGCCGAAGTTCGCCGTCCCGGTGCCGGCCCCCTGGATGCCCTGCTCTACAGTCCTGCTTCCGACCCTCCCTGGCCGGTGCGTCCAGCGGCGAAAGCCCGTCTCGCCGTCCTGGAGTTTCTGCTGGAAAAAGGTTCGGCGAGCCGGCGCACTCTGCTCAACGCGCTCGGCAAAAAAGCGGGCGCGACGCTGACCGCCCTTACCCGCGAGGGTCTGGTGCGCGCCGCCCCCGCCGATCCCGCCAATCTTGTAGATGCGTCCGGCGGCCCGTTCCGGGAGTGCCTGCCGGCGGCAAGCGACGACGACACCTGTTTTATCCTCACACAGCGGCAACGGGAGATAGCGGACGAACTGCTGTGCGCGACCGGGCAGGGCGCTCAAATCCGCCTGCTGTTCGGTGTGACCGGGAGCGGCAAAACGGCGCTGTATCTTGAAACGGCCCGCGCGGTGCTCGCTTCGGGCCGCTCCGTCCTGCTGCTGGCGCCGGAGGTGGCTCTGGCCCTGAAACTCCACGATACGGCCGAAGCTGCCTTGCCTCCGGGCCTGCCCCCCCCCGACCGCCGCCATCTTTTTCACGGCTACCTGGGCGCCGCCTCCAAGGAGCGGACCTTCCGTCTCCTGGCCGGCGACAAAAGCGGCCGGCCGCGCCTGCTGACGGGTACGCGCTCGGCCCTGCTCCTGCCCCTGGAAAACATCGGCCTTATCGTCATGGACGAGGAACACGACGCCTCCTTCAAACAGGATGAAGGCTTCATCAACTACCAAGCCAAGGAAGTGGCCTGGTACCGGGCAAACCGGGAAGGCGCCCTGCTGCTCCTCGGCTCGGCCACGCCGGACCTCAAAAGTTTTTACGCCGCGCGGCAGGGACGCATCCCCCTGCACACGCTTACGGAACGCTTCGGCGCCGGTTTGCCCGAAGCGCGCCTTGTGCCCCTGTCCCCCGGCAAGGACAACAGTCTGCTCGCGCCGGACAGCGTCGCCGCCCTGAACGAGGTCGTGCGGCGCGGCGAACAGGCCGTCATCCTGCTCAATCGCCGCGGCTATGCCCCGGTCGTCTACTGCCGCGACTGCGGCAAAACCCTGCGCTGCCCGCAGTGCGACATCTCCCTCGCCTACCACAAAGGCCGGGAAAAGCTTGTCTGCCATTACTGCGGCCGCTCCACGGTCTTTCCTTCCCCCTGCCCTTCCTGCGGGAACCTGCATTTTCTGCCTTTGGGCGAAGGCACGGAAAAACTGGAGGAAAACCTGGAAACGCTGCTGCCGCCGGGCGCGGGCGTCCTGCGCCTGGACCGCGACAGCACCCGCCGCCCCGGACGCGTGGAAGCCATCCTGTCGGCCTTTGCCCGCAAAGAAGCCGCGGTTCTGGTCGGCACCCAAATGCTGTCCAAAGGACATCATTTTCCCGACGTCACCCTGGCGGTCATAGCCGACGCCGACCTAGGGCTGAATCTTCCGGACTACCGCGCGGCCGAACGCACCTTTCAGCTTATCCTGCAGGCGTCCGGCCGTTCCGGGCGGGGCGGGAAAAGCGGGCAGGTTCTCATTCAGACCCGCGACCCCAGGCATTATTGCTGGGACTATGTGATCCGGGCCGACTACGAGGGTTTTTTCGAACGGGAACTGGAGTTGCGCAGGCGCCGCCTCTATCCGCCCTTTACGCGGCTGGCTTTGATCCGCATCAGCCACGAAGCCGGCTTGATCGAAGGTGCGGAAGCGGCGACGGCCCTCGGCAGGAGCATGCGGCAAAAGGCAAAGGATCTGGGGATCATCATGCTCGGACCCGCCCCTGCGCCCCTGCCCCTGCTCAAGGGACGCGTGCGCAGACACTGCCTGCTCAAGGGCGACGACTGGCAGAGCTTCCGACTGCTTTACAAATTCGCCGTGGAAACGGCCAAAGGCGGCGCGCTGACCCTGCGCCTGGACCTGGATCCGGTCAATATGCTGTAGCGTTTCCTCGTGGAAACACTGCGTTGTTTGCCGCGACTCAGGCCGCCCTCTCAACAGTTCACTATCTGCCGGCCGCTTCCGTCGCCTCGCCGCGCAGGAAGGCGGCGACGCATTCCGCAATGCCGTCCCGCTCTTCAGGGTGAAAAAATCCGATTTCCCGGTCCGCTCTGAACCAGGTGTTCTGACGTTTCGCATAGGCA
>JAITDR010000239.1 GCA_031282465.1 Desulfovibrio sp. | reverse complement strand
CCAGAGTGCTTCTCCCCTTGGAATTCGGCCTGTATTCTTCCGATTCGAGCATGGATCTGGTACGCGTTCAACGGGAATGGAAAATCGTTCACCCCTGACACCGGCGGTGATGTTATGATCAAGGCCTGCTGCATACCGATACTGTTCGGTTTCTTCTGCGCGGCCGCTTTTTCGGCCGGGGCGGGGGAGGATGTCCGGCATAATGTCTGGCATAAGATTGCCCTTGACACAGTGCATGTGGTGTCTTTCGTCAGCGACCCGGCGCGGCCCGACACGCTGTACGCCGTTACGTCCCGCGGTCTGTTGAAAAGTACGGACAGCGGGACGCAGTGGGTTCCGCTCGGCACCAATCTGCCGGAGTCCGTCCTTCCGAGTTCGGTTGCCGTCAACCATCTCAACAGCAGGGAATTGTACGTCTCGTATGACGGCGCCGGCATATACAAGAGTTCCGACGGCGGCAATACCTGGCAGGCCGTCAACGAAGGTTTGCCCAACCTCAATGTCCGGTGCATCCTTATCAGCCCGAAGGATCCCAATCTCATTTATATCGGCATCATGGGCGGGGTGGCGCTGAGTACCAACGGCGGCAGAAACTGGCATATGTCGTCGGGTTTCAAGCGCGCGGTCAATGTCAACGCCGTAGCCGTCGATCCGAAGAACCCGCAGTACCTGTTCGCGGCTACGGGCGGTGCAGGCGTCTTTAAAAGCGGCAACGGCGGGGTTTCCTGGGTGGACGTCAACCAAGGATTGAGCAGTCTGAGTATCCTTGCCCTGCATATTGACCCGGAAAATCCCGATATAGTGCTGGCGGGAGCCTACCATCCGGCTACTCCTACGGATTTTTACGTAGGCGAGGCCAACGGCGGCGTTTTTCGTACTGTGGACGGAGGAAGAACCTGGCAGGAGACCGGCCTGCTCACAACCACGGTGTTCTCTTTTGCCGCCGCTCCGGCCTACCCCGGCACGGTCTATGCCGGGGCTTGGGGCGGGGCTTACCGGAGCGTGGACAAAGGCGCGACTTGGGTAGACATCAACAGCGGCCTGGACAATGCCTTCATGCACAAACTCTACGTAAAACCCGTCGAGCCTCCGATCATCCTCGCCGGCACGACCTTCGGCCTGCTGTCTTACACGGATGCGGATCTGCCGAAACTCTTGTCCGCCGGCGACGGCGTGCCGCCGCTTGTACGGTACGGCTCTGTCTGCGTTGCCGCGGCTGCGGTCATCGGCGTCTGTCTGTTGCGGCGGGGCAGGCGGAGAAAAACGCGGGACGCCGAGCGACCCGTTTGGTAATCGAGATTCCGGAGACAAACTGTATCTTGCAATTCATTGGGAAATGGAATCAGCACCTCCGGCAAAGGACACGGACATGTGGCGGTTGGCGTTGAAAAACGTGCGAGGACGCAAGGCGTATGCCGTTTTTATCGTTTTTGCCGTTGCATCGGCGGCGGCAATGATGTTTGTCGTCCTTTTCACGGCCGGCGGCGCCCGACAGGAACTTGAGCGGGCACGCAGGCTGCAGACGCCCGATCTGGCCGTCGTTCCGGCCGCGACAAAGGTCAAGGGACATACCGGGATTGCCCAAGGACCGCCCGCGCAAGGCGTTCTGCCTGCGGGCACGGACGGCCGGGTAAAGGCATTTGTCGAAACGGAAGCCGTTACCGCCCAGAAATACCTCGGCAATGCAACGCTTGAAGGCACGCAAACAACGCTCATCGCCTTTGAGCCGAGCACCGACTTCGTCGTTCTGCCGTGGCTGGAAAAGAGCGCTGCCGGGCAACCCTCGACGAGTCCCGACGGCATTGTATCGGGTGCGCGCGTCGCCGCAACCGAGCGGCCCGGAGACAGCCTTGAGGTGAACGGCATGCAGTTTACGTTGTCGGGCCGGCTGCGGGAAACCAACTCTTTTCTTGACACCGCGCTCTTTTTTCCTGCGGCCGACGGGCATATTACAGAGCCTTCCTGGATATTGGTCCGCCTGCAACCGGGCACCTATCTGGATGCCGCAGTCAACAGGCTTGAAGCAAATATCGACCGCATTGAAGTCCTTACTCGCCCGGAGATGCTCAAAACCATCAATGAGCAGCTTTACGGACTGCTTCAAGGAGAGGGGCTCAACATTGCGGCTTTGCTGGTGACGGCCGGGGCGCTGCTGTTTACCGGCGCAGCGTTTGCCTTGATGATGCATGAACGCAGGCGGGAATTAGGACTGCTCAAGGCGATGGGCGCCCGCAATGCCTTCATCTTGAGACTGCTCATCGGGGAAGCCGCCGTACTCGGAGGCATGGGAGGTCTCTTGGGCATGCCGGCGGCGGCTGTATGGCTGTTTGTAACGGATACCGGTCGTCTTGCCGGCGCGTTTTCCGCCTCCTCTTTTGCGGGCTTTGTCGGGTTCACCATGCTTGCGACCCTGTTCTCGGCCGTCGCAGCAGGGGTTCTGGCCGCGCTTTGTCCGGCGCTGCTTGCGGCCGGCGCGGAACCTTACGCGGCAATCCGCAACGGCGAATAGGGTGTTGAGCGCTTGAGGCGCTTGAGTGACGGCAGGCAAAGCCCGCATGCAAACATCTCGCGGCGCGGCCGGCCTCTTTCACATACAGTTCCGGCAGGTTCCCTGTATTTCAATACAGCCGTCGCGCAGCGATATTCCCAGGCCGTCAAGCCTGGATCGGACGGCGTCGTACAGCACGCTGTCGTCTATCTCCGTTGTTTCACGACACTCGGAGCAGACGAACAGTAACAACGCCTGTTCCTCATGCGGTCCCGTACACGGAACATAGGCGTTCAGCGCATTGACGCGGTGCGCCAGTCCGTGCTCCAGCAGAAACTCCAGCGTCCTGTAAATGGACGCGGGCGTAAGGCGCTGCCCCCTGTCCCGCATATATTCGATGATATCGTAAGCTTTCACCGGTTTGCGCGCCGTCAGCAGTATTTCAAATATCGAACGGCGCAGGTCGGTAAGACGCGCGCCGCGTCGCAGACAACGCCGCTCCGCCTCGGCAAGGCATTCCTGCACGGTATCGACGGCAAGGTTCTTCATCAGAAATTCCTCATTCGTACAATTCCACTTTGTCCGGCCGCATACTG
>JAITDR010000182.1 GCA_031282465.1 Desulfovibrio sp. | reverse complement strand
CTGTGCCCGAAGGCTGAAACGTCCAGGGAATGAAGGCCGTGAATCCTTCGGTCTCGTCCTGCAGCGCCCGCAGGGCAAAGAGATGCTCAAGGCGTTCGGACAGGCTTTCCTTGTGCCCGAACATCATGGTCGCCGTTGTCTTCAGCCCCTGCCGGTGCGCTTCTTTCATCACCGCAAGCCAGCGCGCTGCGGAACACTTGGCGGGCGAAACCTCGGAACGGACACGTTCCGCAAGTATCTCCGCGCCTCCTCCCGGTATGGAATGCAGCCCCGCTCCGACCAGCCGGGCAATGACTTCCGCATCGCTCAGCCCGGACTGTTCCGCGAAAAAGGCGATTTCGGGCGGCGAAAAGGCGTGGATGTGTATGGAAGGGAAGCCGGCCCGTATCCAAGAAAGCATATCCTCAAGCCAAGGCAGCGTCAGCGCCGGGTTGAGTCCTCCCTGCAGAAGAATCTGCGTCCCGCCGAGATCAAGGGTTTCGCGGATTTTCCGCGCCAGTTCCTCCTTTGTCAGCACATAGCCGTCGGGATGTCCCGGCGGTCGGAAAAAGGCGCAGAAGCGGCAGGCGCAGGTGCAGATGTTGGAATAATTGATATTGCGGTCGGCGACGTAGGTGACAATCTTTTCCGGATGCCGGCGCACGCGCGCCGCGTGGGCAAGCGCGCCCAAAGTATGCAGGTCGGTTTCCGTATAGAGCGCGAAGGCCTCGTCCTCGGAGAGGCGCGCCCCTGCCCCGGCCGCACGGCCGTTGCCGGGCCTGTGCCGCAGCGGCGAGGCGTACGCTTTTGCCAGCCGCCGCACGATGCCCGCAACGCCTGCGCGGCGGGCGGCCGGCAACCGACGACCTGCAATCCCGATCTCTGAATTTGCCGCTCCTGCGCTCCCGCCGACCGACACGCCGCCGGAAACCGCCTCCGCAACGGCCCCGACGTCAGTGCAGGCGGTCATGTCCTCGCACGGAGCGTCCACCGCGGGCGTGCCTGCGCCCGACAGGCGTTTATACCCCGCCGTGCGGTTGACGGGTTCGAACCCGCAGTCACGGATCATGCCTTCAAGTTCGGCGCGGGACAGGGCCTGTTCCGCGTCCGCCCCGGCCATGTGTCCGATGCGTTCTTCAATAATGGTCCCGTCAAGGTCGTCGGCGCCGAAACTCAGGGCCGCCTGGGCGCACTTGATGCCGAGCATTACCCAGTATGCCTTGATGTGCGGGATGTTGTCCAGGAGCAGGCGGGCGACGGCGATGGTCCGCAGGCGATCCAGGCCGGAATCAACAGTCGTGTGCGGGAAACGGACTTCGGCGGCCAGAGCGTTGTGTCCCGCCTGGTAGGCCAGGGGAACAAAGCAGACGAAGCCGCCGCTCCTGTCCTGTTGGTCGCGCAGTGCGCAGAGGTGCCGCACGCGGTCGGCGTGCGACTCTATATGCCCGAAAAGCATGGTGCAGTTTGAGGGAATCCCCAGAGCGTGCGCTTCCCCGGCAATACGCAGGTACTCCTCGCCGCTGAGTTTGCCGGGACAGATGGCGTCGCGCACGGCGGGACTGAAAATTTCCGCCCCGCCGCCGGTGAGCATGGACACGCCGGCCTTTTTGAGCCGCGTCAGCACCGCGCGCGTGTCGCACCGCTCTATACGCGCGAAATTGTGAATTTCCGCTACGGTAAAGGCCTTGATTTCCGTTTCCGGGCGCCGGCGCCGCAGTTCGGCGAAAAATTCTTCAAACCAGGCAAGCGGCAGGCCGGGCCGGCAGCCGCCGACAACGTGTATCTCCGCAAAAGGGCTGCCGTCGTCGTCCAGAGCGCGCCGCAACATTGCTTCCCGGTCCAGCGTGAACGCGCCCTCGGCATGCTCATCCCGGCGAAAGGCGCAGAAACGGCAGCGGTTGACGCAAATGTTGCTGTAGTTGATGTGCCGGTTGCGGACATAGTACGTTCTGCCGCCGTGCATCCGCGTGCGCACATGGTGGGCCAGCGCCGCCACGGCGATGATGTCGGGACAGGCGAAAAGGGCATCGCCGTCCTCCTCGGACAGCCGTTCCGCGTTCATAACCTTGCGGAATTGCCCGTGCAGCCCTATCCTCCGGTAACAGCGTTCGTCAAGCACAGAAAGCCTCGAAACATTACAATTGATTTATATGCCTCCGGCGTCGGCCTGAGCAGGCGCAAGGCCGAACATTGAAACATTGCAATGATGATTTATATGCCTCCGGCGGCCGGGGGAAATGATTTCCCCCGAACCCCCTCATCGGGGTTGCAAATTATGCAAAATGGAACGCTCTAACGGTCAAAACACGACCAGATAACGGCGGCTCGACATACCGCACGGCGTAACCGCATTTTCCGAAAAAGTCCACACGCCGTGAGCCGTAGCAACGCCGCCGCGCGCGGTATCGCCAAGGGAGCGCAACAGCGCAGAGACCTCCCGGCGGAGCGGGGAGCAATGCGCCGGAGCGCGAAAAAACGGCAGGGAGCATTGATTATGGACACCATCAGCGCGGAAAAACGCAGCCGCAACATGTCCCGTATCAAAGGACGGGATACTCAACCTGAAAAAACGGTGCGTTCTTTACTGCACAGCATGGGGTTTCGTTTCCGCCTGCATGTGAAAAGTCTGCCGGGCAAGCCGGATATTGTGCTGCCGCGGCATAAAAGCGTCATCTTTGTCCACGGCTGTTTCTGGCACGGCCACCCGGGATGCAGGCGGGCAAGCATCCCCACTACACGGACGGACTTCTGGACGGCAAAAATCAGCGGCAACAGGCAGCGTGACGAACACGCCCTCGCAGCCCTGGAGAAACTCGGCTACCGCTGTCTGGTCGTCTGGCAGTGCCAACTACGCGACAAGGCCGCGTTACGCCGACGGTTGGCAACCTTCCTGAACAGCGAAGACCCGCCTGAATCCGCACTGCCGAACTGACGTATTGAGACGCCGGCAGACCGCGCCGCGACCTGACCGACCGGCAGGAGAACAAAATTAATTTTTTTTGCTTTTTTCTCTTGAAATCAGATATCAATTTCAGTAAAGTGCTGTTTCAAACGCGCTTGAAGAATCGGCAAGACGACGGGAGAAGGCACCATGGGCGAAATCATTTCCTTACGCGACTTGAAGAAAGGACAGAAGGCCGTTATCGCCGGCGTCGACGTCGGGGGTGAAATGGGGCGGCGCATCCGGGATATGGGGCTGACGCCGGGAGTTGAGGTGAGCTGCGTGGGACGCGCGCCGCTGCAGGACCCGGTGGCCCTGCGCTTCATGGGGTTCACGCTGACCCTGCGCAATCGTGAAGCGGGCTTTGTCCGGGTAAGGGCGTCATGACGGCGCCGGCGCAGCAGAGCGCTCCCGGCGGACATATGCTCATTGCCATAGCCGGGAACCCCAATTCCGGCAAGACGACTGCCTTCAACCGCTACACCGGCGCGCGGCAGCATGTGGGCAATTACCCCGGCGTCACGGTGGAAAAGAAAAGCGGCACGGCACACCTGGACAGCCGGGACATTGTCCTGATGGACCTGCCGGGCATGTATTCCATGAGCGCCTATTCCCCGGAGGAAACAGCGGCCCGCCAAGCCCTGGCTGAAGAACGCCCCGGCGCGATTATTGATGTGGTCAACGCCGGGGTCCTGGAGCGCAACCTGTACCTGACCGTGCAGTTTCTGGAAATGGGCCTGCCCGTGGTCATGTGCCTGAACATGATGGACGAGGCGAGGGCACAGGGACTGAACATCAACGTGCCTTTGCTGGAAGAACTGACGGGGGCCAGGGCCGTGCCCGCGGTCGCCAGAAGCGGGGAAGGCCTTGAGGAAACCCTGCGCGCCGCCGTGGAGCTTGCGGAAAAATCCGAAGGACGCGTTTCTCCTCTGGAAATATCCTACGGACCGGATCTGGACGCCGCTCTGGCCGAAATGGAACCCGTGATCAGGGAAGCCGGCCTGTTCGCCGATACCTACCCTCCTCGCTGGGTCGCAATGAAATTTCTCGAATGCGACCAGGATATACTGCGTGCCGCACAGGCCGCCGCCCCCGAGGTCGCCGCCCGCCTGCAGGCAATGGCGGACAAAACCTCCGACCACCTGCGGAGTACCGTCGGCGTGGACGCGGAAGCCGTCGCAGCCGATTATCGTTACGGCTGGATACGTTCCATTTTGCTTCAGGGCGTGCGCACCGAGGATGAACAAAAAAAACGCATTGATTTTTCCGACAAAATAGACCTTGTTCTGACCCACCGCATCGCCGGTCCGCTCTTTCTGCTTGCCGTTCTTTACGGCATGTATTTTCTGACCATAGAAGTCGGCGCCTATCCGCTCGAGCTGGTCACCGCCGCCTTTGATTGGCTTCAGGCCGCAGCCGACGACCTCATGCCGGACGGTCCCTTGAAATCTCTGGTAATTTCAGGGATTATCGCGGGCGTGGGCGGGGTACTCGGCTTTGTGCCGCTGATCATGATTATGTTCATGCTCATCGCTGTTCTGGAAGACTTCGGCTACATGGCGCGCGCGGCGTACATGATGGACAGGATTTTCCGCATTTTCGGCCTGCACGGGGCCTCGATCATGCCTTTCATCATTGCCGGCGGCATAGCGGGCGGCTGCGCCGTGCCGGGGGTCATGGCCACGCGCACCCTGCGCTCGCCGCGTGAGCGTCTGGCGACCATGCTGACCTTGCCCTTCATGACCTGCGGAGCGAAGATCCCCGTTTTTCTGCTGTTTATAAACGCCTTTTTCGACGAAAACAAAACCCTGGCCATGTTCCTGTTCACACTGGCCGGTTGGGGCGTCGCCATGATTGCGGCGCTGTTCATGCGCTCAACCATCATTCGAGGCGACGCCGCACCCTTTGTCATGGAACTGCCTCCGTACAGATGGCCGACCGCTGCCGGCGTCCTGATTCATACCTGGGAGCGAGCCTGGCAATATGTCAAAAAGGCGGGCACCGTCATTCTGGCCATTTCGATACTTATCTGGGCCGGCATGACCTATCCGGGACTTTCAGACACCGAAGAAGCCGCCTACGAGACGCAAAAGAGCGCCCTTGAAGAACGACTGGCCGCCTTGCCGCAAGAGGACGCCGCGAAGGACGCAGGGTATCCCGACCTGTTTCAGCATGACCCGGCAGCCGATACGGCCGCAAAAGCAGGCAAAGTCTCCGCGCCGGAGCCGACAGCGCCTGCGGACAAGACCGCCCCGGAGCCGACGGCGCCTGCGGACAAGGCAGTGCCTGCGGACGGAACCGGCGACACGGAGGAAACGCTCCGCGAACGCGTTCAGCAGCAGCTTGCGGCTCTGGAGAACGCCAAGGCGGCGGAAGCCCTGCGTGATTCCTACGCCGGACGCCTCGGCACAGCTCTGGAAGGCATCACGGCCCCGGCAGGCTTCGACTGGCGCGTGAACATTGCGCTTATCGGCGGGATCGCCGCCAAGGAAGTGGTCATCTCCACCCTGGGCACGGCGTATTCCCTCGGAGAAGTGGACGACGAAAATACTTCCGGCCTCGAGCAGTACATCCGGGCGGACAAAAGCTGGACCAAGCCGAAGGTCATGGCTTTTCTGCTGTTCACCCTCCTGTATTCTCCCTGCTTTGTGACCCTGACGGTCATCAAGCAGGAATCGGGCGGCTGGCGCTGGTTCTTTTTCAGTCTCTTCTTCAATCTGGCCCTGGCGTATGGTGTCGCTGTCGCTGCCTATCAATTCCTGGGCGGGCTGATGTAAACCAGGCACGGCGCTCCACCGCCGCCGACACGCGAAGACTGTGTGCAAGCCGGGAAGCAATTCCCGGCTTGCTTTGTTTCGAAGCGGAAAATCCACCTTGGAAGCGGGTCGGGGAATGCCTCCAATCGGCCCGAATTGCCGATTTGAGGCGGGATTACTTTCGGGAGCCGGCGCGGACAGGCGGGAGGCTTTGCCTAAAAAAACGAGATTTCGTGAAAAATAACCGTTGACCATGGCGCGTATGTAGCGTAAGCGTAGCCCTTCGTTCAACAGGGTTCAGGATTTTTCAAAAAGACTCGGCGTGTGCTCAGCTCCTTTTCGTAACCTGCCTTTCCCTAAAAATTCATGGAGTTATCACATGACGACGTCTATGTTCGTGGGCAATTTGCCCTTTTCGACCGACCAATCCGGCCTTCAGTCCCTTTTTGCTCCTTTCGGGGAAGTCGTTTCTGCCAGAGTAATGTCCGACCGCGACACCGGCCGCTCCCGCGGCTTCGGCTTCGTCGAAATGGAAGCCTCCGATGCCGGAAAGGCGATGTCTTCTTTGGACGGCAGGGATCACCAAGGGAGAAAACTGCGTGTCAATGAAGCTGAAAAGCGCCCGCAGCGTTTTTAAGATCACGGCAACGAAGTAAGAAAACGGCCTCTTCCTACGGGAGAGGCCGTTTTCTTGTTTCTTGCTCAGCCTCAAGCACATGCCGGGGCGTCATTGCTCACTCCTTATGCCCGCAGCCGGCCGGCGTTGCGCGGCGTTGTTCGCCGCCTCCAGTTTGGCAAGCAGCGTTTTCCGATTTATACCCAGTCTGCGGGCCGCTTCGCTTTTGTTCCCGCCCGCCTGCGCCAGGCTGTCCAAAACGGCCATGCGTTCGATTTCCTCCAGCGTCATGTTGCCGAAATCCGTTCTGCACGGCCTGCCCGCGTCGTCGCCCTCCGTCAGGCCGGGCGGCAGTTCGCGTTCGCTTATGTACTCCCCGACAAGGAGGACGACAGCCCGCTCCACGGCGTTCTCCAACTCCCGCACGTTCCCCGGCCAAGTGTACTTGAGCATCCTGTCCATAGCGCCCGGAGTAAATCCCTTGACGCGCTTGGCGTTTTTTTCCGCGAACTTCTTCAGGAAATGGGCTGCCAGCAACGGTATGTCCTCCGTGCGCTCCCGCAAGGCCGGCAGACGCAACGAAACCACGTTGAGCCGGTAGTACAGGTCGCTGCGGAAACGACCTTCCTTCACTTCCTGCATGAGATCCTTGTTGGCGGCCGCAATGATGCGCACGTCAATCTTGATGGTTTGATCGCCTCCGACCCTTTGCAGTTCCCGCTCCTGAATGACGCGCAGCAGCTTGGCCTGTAAGGCGGGAGAAATATCCCCGATTTCGTCGAGAAAGATAGTGCCCTTGTCCGCCGCCGGGAAACGTCCTTCCCGTCGCTTCTCGGCGCCGGTAAACGCGCCTTTTTCATGGCCGAAAAGTTCCGATTCAAGCAATGTTTCGTTCAGGGCGGCGCAGTTGACGGCCACGTAAGGCCCGTTGCGTCTGCCGCTCTCCGCATGAATCAACTTGGCCACGACTTCCTTGCCGGAGCCCGATTCTCCGGTAATGAGTACAGTGGCTTCCGACTGCGCCACGGTCGCGGCCACCGCCGCCAACTGCCGCATGGGCGCGCTCCGTCCGACGAGCCGCGCCGAATCGAACGCGTCGGCCGCGGCTTTGCGCAGAACATGTACCTCGTTGCGCAGCGCGGAGTGGTCGAGGGCGCGTTCCAGGGCAGGCTGCAGCGCATCAAAGGCCAGAGGCTTGGTCAGATAGTCGTAAGCGCCCGCCTTGAGCGCCTCCACGGCGCTTGCGACATCGGAATACGCGGTCATAATGAGTATCGGAATCGCCGGGTTGTACGCCTTGATCGCGCGCGTGGCCTCTATACCGCTCATGCCCCCCATGCGCACATCCATGAGAATCAAATCGAAAGGGCGTTCCCTGCACAGCGCGACGGCGGTTTCACCGCACTCCGCGCCCGTAACCCGGTATCCCCATTCCTCCAGAAGTTTCCGCAGCGTTTCCCTGTGATTGTGGTCATCGTCGACGACGAGCAGAAACGCGGCCGGACTCCGCCCGGCGCGTCCCGAAGGACTCTGCGGCGGGCGCACCCCCCCGCTCATGTTCAAAGCCGCATCCGGGCTCTGCCCGGAATGCCCCGAAGGGCTCGGCGCAGGGCATTGCCTGCCGCCCGTGTTCCGCGTACTTCCCGCGTTGCGCGTATCGTTTGTGCTCGGCGCACTGTCTGTACTCTGCATACCTGCCGGTTGTGAGGGCATGGCGTCTCCTATCTCCTGCCGTCCACGGGAAGCGTTATCGTGAATTCGGCCCCGGAGCCGGGCGCGTTCGCCACCCGGATCGTACCGCCGTGTCCTTCGACGATTTGGTGGACAATGGCCAGTCCGAGGCCGGTGCCCCCCGCTTTGGTGGTGAAGTACGGCGTAAACAGAGAGCGTTGCACGTCTTCGGGAATGCCGGGGCCCGTGTCGCCGACGGTAATGCTGAAGTCGCCTGCGGGCAGGAGTCTGAACGCAACCCTCAGTTCGCCGCCCGCCTCCATGACTTGAACAGCGTTCAAAAAAAGATTCAACAAGGCCTGCGTCAAACGCTCTCCGTTGACGGATACCGGGGGAAATTCCGGCTCTTCATCCACGGTCACGGCAATGCGCTTGGCTTTCAGGTCCGCATCCGCAAGGCGCAAGGCTCGGTCGACAAGTTCCCGCAGCGTGCATTCGGCCGTCGAAAGCACACCGGGCCGGGCGAACTCCAGCAGTTCGGACACGACCCTGTCCAGCCTGTCCACTTCGGCAATCAGCGTACCGGCCGCCTCTTCCTCCCTCCCGCCCGGCGGCATGCGTTTGGCCATGTAAACGGCAACACCCTTGATGGTGCTGAGCGGGTTGCGGATTTCATGGGCGACGCCTGCCGCCAGATGACCGAGCGCCGTCAGGCGCTCATTACGCTGCGCCTCCGCCCTGAGCCGCTTCATTTCCGAAATGTCGCGCAGGATGAAAAGGTTGCCCAGAAACATGCCTTCCTCATTCCTCATGGCGGCGGCGCTCAGGCTTATCGTCACCGGCTTGCCGCCCGCCGGCGCAAGCGTCGTCTCACGCTCGAGGATTTTACCGTTCACCGCGAGCTCGGCGCCTATCGCGTCCCAATCCATACCGGCTATGCTCCGCAGGGACACTGCGGCGCCGTTTTCCCGGAAGACAATCGCCGCTCCGCTCCCCCCGTCCGCTGCGGCCCCGCGAGCGCCCGAATCGCTTTCGCGGAATACCGCCGCCGGGCGGCTCCCTCCGCAGACATCCCCCGGTCCCTCCGGACAAAGCGCCGATGCTCCTTGCCCGCTTTGCTGCATATTCAATATCTTCATGGCCGGCGGGTTGATCATGGAGATGTTGCCGGACAAATCGCTCGTCAGCAACCCCAGAGGCAGATTGGAAACGACCTCGGCGGCCATGGCCTGCGAATCTTTGAGCATGCGCCTGGAACGGCGATAGGTATGCGCCCAGAACAGGGACACAACGCCGGC
>JAITDR010000074.1 GCA_031282465.1 Desulfovibrio sp. | reverse complement strand
AGCCGCACGGGCTGGCTGCGACAGGGGCGCATTTTTATGTCCGGCCCGCATGTGTACGTCGCGGGCGAACGCATAGAAAAGCACTGGGGCGACGTATATTCCTTCAAACAGGCCAAAGTGACAACCTGCGACGACGAGGTTCCCGCCTGGTCGTTCACCGCCGATGAAGCCGTGGTGGAAATAGACGGTTACGCCCGCCTGACCGGCTCTTCCTTCCAGGTCAAGGATACCCCTGTAGCGTACGCCCCCTACTTCCTGATGCCGGTCAAAACCAGCCGGCAGACGGGTTTTCTCATGCCGGAATACGGGGTCAGCTCGACTAAGGGCAGCTATTTCAACGTGCCGTTTTTCTGGGCGGTGAACGAAAGCAACGACATCACCGTGAACGAACAGTTCATGGACAAGCGCGGATTTCTGCACGGCCTGGAATACAGGACGCGCCCGAACACGACGACGTCGGGCTGGTTCCGGGCGGATTTCCTCAACGACCGGCTGCTCAAGAACGACCCGAACAAGGGAGAATTCGCGGGCGACGGGCTTGTGCGCAACAATCAAAACCGCTACTGGCTGCGCGGCATGTTCGATACCCGTTTCGACAACAGCGGCCTGCGGCTCAAGGCGGACATAGACTACGCTTCCGACCGCTATTTCATCTCCGAATTCAAAAACACATACGGGGGACTGGAGCGCACGCGCGACGCCGTTTTCGACTTTTTCAGCCGCGAGTTCAAGGAACAGGATGAAAAACGCCTGAGCGGTGTTCTGCTGACCCTTGACCGTGAGCGCGGCTCTCTGGCCCTTTCCTCCTTTTATCGGCAGGACACGACACTCGGGAACGGCAACCGTTCCGCCTCCCTGGACGAAACCGTCCAGCAACTGCCGCAGTTCGACGCTTTTCTGCACAAGGGCCGCATCCTGCCCGATCTGCCCCTGGAAATAGAGGCCTCGGCCCAGGCGGCGTACATGTACCGCCGCAGCGGCACGCGGGGGGCGCGCTACGAGGTGATCCCGCGCATGACCCTGCCCGTGAACACGCGCTACGGCTCCCTGATCGTGAGCGCCGGGCTGTACCAGACCTACTACGCCACGGAACTGCCCTCGCGCACGGCGGGAGACAGACCCGACACCCCGAGACAGGACAAGGAAACCCGCACCATACCGGAGTTCAACGCGGCGCTTTTCACCGAGCTGGCCCGCGTTTACACCCTCGACACGGTTCCTCTGGAGGCCGTCAAGGAAAAGGTGGGCGATTCGCAGTGGACGGCGTTGCGCCACTCCGTGCAGCCCCGCCTGGAATTCAGGCAGCGCAGCCGCGAAAACCAGAACAGAAACCCGCGCTACGGCAACGAAGACCGCCTGTTGCCGGAATCGGAACTGGTCTACTCCATTTCCAACGTCATCACCGCCAAGAGCGACAAGGTGGTTATGGAAAAGGACGAAAACGGCGAGATGCGTCCAGTGACCCGCACCGAATACAAGGACCTGCTGCGCCTGCGCCTGGAGCACAGCTACGACTTCCGCGAGGCGGCACGGTCGGAAGAGCGGAAAAGATATGAACGGCGCCCCTTGGGCGACGTTCTGGCCGAAATGGAACTCTACATTTACGATAACTTGTCGTTCAACACCCGAAACTACTTTTCCCTCTATGAAGGAGAGCTGGTGCGCCACCAGAGCGGCCTGAACTTCGCCTTCCCGGAGTACGGCAAGGCTTTCGTCGGCTATGATTCGCGCCGGGCCATAGATGAATACAAGAGATCTGAGGACCGCAGCCTGAACTACCTGCGCTTCGGCTTTGAAACGGTTGCCGTAGGGCCTTTGAGCTTTGCCGCCGAGCATTACCGTGACTTCAAAGATACGGACAATGCCGAAACCAACCTGGACCTTATCTTCAATCACCAATGTTTTCAAATCATCGGCAGGGTCAGAAGCGACCCACGGGAAGAAAATTACATGCTCATGCTCAGGTTGACCGGATTGGGAGATTGAACAAAAATTTCGATTATGGATTGAAACTACATAGACATAAAAGAGAGGAACCATGAAACGCGCCTACCGCCGTCTGCTGCCGGCCCTGTTGCTTGTCGTCATGTTGCCGGCTTCCGCGCTGCCGGCCTTTGCCGCGCAGAAAGCGCCCGCCTCCGCGGCGGAACGCAAAGTCACCTTCGCGGTCGCGCCGTTTGCCGTGCAGGGGCCGCCCGCGTACGCCCATCTGGAGCGCACCCTGCCCCAGATGCTGACTTCCCGCCTGTACTGGAAAGACCGGGTTGAATCGGCGGGCCAGGATCCCGGGAGCAATGTCAAACCCGTGAGCAACCAGGCCGAGGCCGAGAAATTTCGGGCCGGGCGCAATGCGGATTATGTCGTCTGGGGCACGGTGAACATCATCGGCGACAACTGCAGCATCGACGTACGCGTGCTGGACAGGCACGGTAAAACCTGGGCGCAGGCGCGCGAGGCCGCGCCGAACCGGGTCATCCCCGCCGTTTCCGGTATCAGCGACGACATCAACCGGGAAGTTTTCAACCGCGCCCCGCGCGCGTCGAGCGCCCCGCAAGCGCGGGGACGCATCAACCAGATGAACCCGGACATCATGATCAATGAAACCACCAACAGCGAAGTCTACCTGAATCCCCAGTTCCGCTACTCCGGCTCAAGCACTCAGGACGACTCGCGCCTGCGTTCCTCGCCGCTGAATTTCAGTTCCGTGGGCATGGAAGTGACGGACGCCGACGGCGACGGCAAAAACGAAATCTTCCTTCTGGACGACAGGGCGCTGCACGCCTACACCTTTTCCGCCGGCCAGATGCAACCCAAGGGTGAATTCCGCCTCCCGGCGAGCAACACCTGTCTGAGCGTGCGCTCCATGCCCCATCCTTCGGGCAAGACCTGGATCATCGTCAACACGATGGACTCCGGCGGCGTGCCCAATGCCTATATTCTCAACTGGAGCAACGGGCAGTTTTCGGAAGTCATGAGCAAGGTCCGCTGGTACCTGAACGTGGTCAAGCTGCCGCCGAATTTCAGACCCACGCTTATCGGGCAGGAGGCCAACCCTCCGCGGCTCTTCCGCATGGGAGTTCATGAAATGAACAGGCAGGGCGACACGCTTGTTTCCGGCGGGCAACTCAACCTGCCCACGGAGGCCAACGTCTTCAACTTTACCTGGCTGCCCGCGTCCAAGGGTGAAATCGGCGGGGAAAAACTGATTGTCCTGACCCGCGATGAAAGTCTGCGCACGTATAACTCCAAGCTCAACCGTCTGGCCGTGACCTCGGAACAATACTCCGGTTCCGCGGTCGGTCTGGCCATAGACCCCTCCATGCCGGGCATGAAACACGACAACCGGCAGCAACTGCCTTCCGTATTTTATATCCCCATGCGCATGCCGGCCGTGGACCTTGAGCGCGACGGCACGTGGAAACTCATCGTCAACCGGCCCATTTCGACGGCCGCGCAGATTTTCGACCGCTACCGTTTCTTTCCGCAGTCGGAAATCCACTGCCTGTACTGGGACGGCATGGGCCTGAACCTGCAATGGAAAACGCGCCGCATCAAGGGGTCCATGGTGGATTATACGATAACCGATGCGGACAACGACGGCATCCCCGACCTCACGGTGTGCGTCAACACGCACCCCGGCGCGCTCGGCGTGAGTTCGCGCAAGACCATGGTTCTCATTTACCCGCTGGATATCTCCAGAACAAATCCCGACACAAGGCCGGACAAGAGCGACTTGTACGACTGACCTGTACGACTGACCCGTACGGCCGCGCCCGCAACAGCGAGCGCGGCCGCTTGTCGCCGACTGATTTTTGAACCGCTGAAGTGCCGCAATGCGCCTTGACAAAACAAGCGGGGCGAGATAATCGACCACTCATGACACCCGTGAAGTCCACAGGCCGCGGCACCCGCAAATCCCTTATCCTGCTTGCGCAGGCGTTCATTATTTGTGCCCTCCTGACGGCGCCCGCAACCGCAGCCTCGCCGGGACGCCTCGACCCGGCCCTGTGCCCGATGCGGACCGTTGCTTCCGGATACGCAAACGCCGGGCACGCCCACGCCGACCATGCCGGCCGGGCAGCCTCCGGACAGACACTCGCCGAACACGCACACTCCGGACACGAACACGCCGCCCTCGCTCCCGCCGGGCAAGAATACGGCGGCGGCGGAGAATCCGGCCACGCGCGGCACGACGCGCCCCCCGCTCAGGAAAACGACTGCCGCTGCGACCCCTATTCCATGTCCCGCTGCTTTTCTTTCGCTCCCCCCGCTCTGCTCTCCTCCGGCGAAGCGTTCATCAGACCCGCGCAACGCGCGTTTCATGAACCCCGCAACGATACCCCCCTCAGTTCACTGCACGCCGACAATCTCTTCCGTCCTCCGCGCATTCCCGCCGCCTGAGCGGGACCGCCCTTTCCCGCCCCAAGACCGGACGCTCCGCCAAGGCCGGCAAGGCCCGCTTCGGCGCGTGTACTTCTGCGTCTGAGGCTCTCCGCGCTCCCGCCTGATTCTTTCTCGGCACGGACGCCGCAAAGCCCGGCTTTGCCGTCCCGCCCCTGATACCGAACTGCAATCGACGCAGCGTGCGTTCAACGGAACAGTTGCCGTCAGTACTTTGTATCATATGAATTGCCGCATCAGCCCCGATGAGGGGAGTCGGCCTGAGCAAGCGTAAGGCCGACTGGGGAAATCCTTTCCCCCGCCGGAGGCGTAAAAAACAGGTGTTGCCCGGCAGCAGTACACCGATACTATAGATACTCCAGCAACGTATCCCAGGAACAACGCACCTGCGCCGCCGCTTCGGTATGCAACGATATTACAGGCGGTGATCCATGATTGCACACATACACCGGCGCGCAAAGGCACTGTGCCTGCTTGCCGTCCTGCTC
>JAITDR010000256.1 GCA_031282465.1 Desulfovibrio sp. | reverse complement strand
CGGGGTTGCGCGTCTTGCCTCTCGGGCGGAACGGACAGCAGTGTTGCCGCCGCGTCCGCAGCGTCGTCGATATAGGTAAAATCGCGGCGTTGTCTGCCCATGTTGAAAAGCGGTATCGGCCGGCCTTCGAGAATCGCGCGGGTAAAAATAAACAAGGCCATATCCGGCCGGCCCCAGGGGCCGTATACGGTGAAAAAGCGCAGCCCGGTGACCGGCAGATTAAAGAGGCTGCTGTAGCTGTGCGCGCACAGTTCATTGCTGCGTTTCGTCGCGGCGTACAAGCTCACCGGATGGTCGGCCCCGGCAGCCGCGGAGAAGGGAAGTTGCGCATTCGCGCCGTATACCGAGCTGGAAGAGGCAAAAAGCAGGTGCTCGACGCTGTTGCGCCGGCAGGCTTCAAGAATGACTGTAAACCCGTAGAGATTGCTGCGCGCGTAAGCCAAAGGATTTTCGAGGCTGTAGCGGACGCCCGCCTGGGCAGCCATGTGTACGACGTGCGTAAAACGCTCGCGCGCGAACAACGCATAGACGGCGTCCTCGTCGCAAATATCCATATGCTGAAAGCAAAAGCCGGGAATACCGTTCATACGGGCCAGGCGGGCCTGTTTCAATGCCGTACTGTAGTAGTCGTTGAGATTGTCGAGGCCCATCACACTGTGAGCGTCCCGACAAAAGCGCAGGCATAGATGGTGGCCGATAAAGCCGGCGGCTCCCGTGACAAGTATGCGCATCTCCCGGCCTCTCCGTCAGCGGGTGCCGCTCTTCGTTGTCCGCGCGCGCAGCAGAGGGTGGTCCGTCAGCACGGAACGCAGGTACGCCACGGCCTTTTCGGTATTTTCCCGATCTTCGGCAAGTGCGGACAGCGCAGGGAGAAGGATATGCTGCAGCCCCTCAACAATCTGCTGCGTATACGGAGCACGTATCGTCAAGGCAAACCCGGAGCGCGACACGGCGCCCGTCCCGAAATACATGACCGCTCCGGCGCCGAGCAGGCGTACGCCGGCGGCAAATTCCGGGCAGACGCCTGCGTTTTCCGATACGCCTGTGTCGTTGACGAGGGCCGTTTCCGACATGCCCGCGCGGTCGCTTGGCGCACTCTCCGGCCCGTCTGCCGCAGCTCTCACCGATGCGCCTGTGCCGCCGCAGGCGACTGAGTCGGACAGGCTGAGAGGCCAGAAGGCGCTGGATCCGCGGGGCAAGGCCAATGCGGCGATCAGCGTCTTCAAGCAACGTGAGCGCTCCGGCGAGGCGTTTCCCTGCAAATCGCCTGCCAGTTCTTCATAGGTCCAGACCAGAGGCGCCGGACACGTTTTTTCCAACAGGGCGCGCCATGGGGCGGAAAATTGCGCAATCGACGAAAGGCGGCCGTCGAACGGAAATGAGTCGGAGAGGCGAACAGCGCTTTCCCGTCCGCCGGATACCGCGTCGGGGATGCGCACGCCCTCATCCTCCACAGCGGGACCGCGCGCAGCGCCGCGTCTGCCGGCGAGCGCCGCTGCGCCCGCATTGCGCGCTGTAGCGGGAGGTTCTGAAGTACAGGCAGCATATTCAGCTTTGTGAGCGAACGCATCGCGTGTGAAACGGCCGGTTTCGTTGCCGTCGATGTCGTCACCGACGCAGTCGTACGAGCAAACAGGGTCGTCGCTTTCGTAAGCGTCAACGACGCGCCTGCTGCGGTCGTCACGGAACACTGGAGCAGCCGCAGGGTCGGGAAGGGCATCGTGCTGCCGATTGAAACCGGGAGTTTCGACGTATGTGCGGGCGACGTCGGCGTCAAACGCAACGGTGTGTTGCCCGCACTCTTCGCCGTCGCGCAACAGTGCGTAAATTCCGGCGCCGCGCCAGGACCGCAGGCAAACGGCAAGGCTCAAAGCGTTGACAGCCAATCCAGCAGTCTCCAGGCGGCGTCGGCCTTGCTCATCGCCGGCCAGTGTTCTTCGCGCCCGCGACAGTCGACGACAAAAAGGGTATTTTTGTCTCCGGCGAAACCGGAATCGGGCAGGCCGAGCAAGTTGGCCGCCGTAAGGTGCATTTTTTTTGCCTGCAGTTTGTTCCGGGCGTTGGCTTCAAGATTTGCGCTCTCGGCGGCGAACCCGAAGATTTTCTGCTCAGGTCGGGCGTATCTGCCGAGTTCCGCGAGGATATCCGGATTGGGCGAAAAATCTATGCGCAAGGAATCTGCGCCCGCTTTTTTGAATTTGCCGCCGCCGAAGGGCAGCGGGGCGAAATCAGCCACCGCCGCGGCGAAGATGCCCGCATCGGCGCGGGGCCAGACATCAAGGGCGGCGGCGAGCATGTCTTCGGCCGTCACCACGTCGATGCGCCGCACAGAAGAAGGCAGTTCTTGCACTCCGGGACCGGCGACCGCGCTGACCGTTGCGCCGCGCAGGGCGGCGGCGCAGGCGAGGGCCGCGCCCATGCGCCCGGTGGAAGGGTTGCTCCAGAACCGCACGTCGTCCCATCGCTCCCGCGTCGGCCCGAGGGTCACAAGCACATGCCGTCCGGCAAAATCCTGCGGCAGCATGGCGGCTGCGGCTGCGAAAACGATTTCCCGAACCGGAGCCAGTTTGCCCTCGCCGATATCGCCGCAGGCGGCGCGCCCTACGGCCGGCTGTATACAGCGCGCCCCGCGCTCGCGCAAAATGTCCATGTTGCGCCGGGTTGCCGGATGCGCCCACATGCGCGGGTTCATGGCCGGAGCAAGCAGCAGGGGGCCGTCAAAGGCCAGGGCTTGGGCGGCAAGCAGGGTGTCCGCGTCGCCGCAGGCCAGACGCGCGATCGTTGCGGCGCTTGCCGGAGCGACCAGCAGGGCGTGCGCGTTGCCGCCGGGTTCCAGATGCGCGAAAACACCGCCGCCCCTCTCATCAAAGAAGCGCGTGTACACAGGCGAAGCGTCGAGCGCGGCAAAGGTCAGAGGACTGATGAACCGCTGCGCGGCCTCCGTCAGGCAGACCGAGACATGCACGCCGCTCTGCTGAAGCAGACGCATGATGTCCACGGCCTTGTATGCGGCCGCGGAACCGCACACGCCCAGATGCAGACGCCTGCCGCCCAGGGCGCAGGCCGGCAGCAGCGTGTTCATCGCGCCAGGGGCCCGATGCCGCCCGCATGGTCGGCCAGCGCGGGCGGACTGTCGCCTTCAAGGCGCGAGGTCACGAAAATACGCATGTCCGTGTTGATCATCCCGTCGGAAATCTGCAACGCGGCCAGACGGTCCGTTTTTTCAAAGACCAGCACGGACTCTGCGGCGCGCAGCAAGGAACGCAACGCCCAGCCGTTGGAAGCCATATTACGGCGCATGGTGTTCATCAGCGATACGACCTCCACTCGTCCGCTGAAACGCTGTACGCCGCACTTCAAGCCGGAAGGAGCAAAGGTTATGAACGTGTCGCCGCGCGCTTCGCTCATTTCACTCGGTATGGGGATATCGGGAAATTCGCTGAAATAATAGGCCGGCGCCGCGCTCGCTTCCCCTCCGTCATCGGAAAAAGGATTTTTGAAAGAACCGTCGGATGCACAGCCCGCAAGCAGAGCCGCAATCAGCAATAGAGGCAGAACACGCATAAATCCCTCCTGTTTTTGAGGAAGCGCCGGCCGTTCAACCCGCAAAATCTCGCGCCGCTTCAGCAAAGGCCGCAAAATCCTCCGCGGCGTGAGCAAAGGAAACCATAGCCGTTTCAAAGGCCGAAGGAGCAAGGTAAAAACCCCTGCCGCGCATAAAGCGGTAAAAGCGGGCCCAACGCTCCGCATCCGCCGCCGCAGCCCCGGCAAAATCCCGCACCGCCCCTTGCGTGAAAAACAACGCGAACATGGATGCGCAACGATTGATGCACACCGGCAGCCCCTTGTCGGCGAAAATTCGTTCCAGCCCGCTGCAGAACTGCTCGACACGCAGTTCAAGGGCCGCATAATCACAGCATTGGAGCGTCTCCAATGTTGCCCGTCCCGCGGCCACGGCCGGTGGATTGCCCGAAAGAGTCCCGGCCTGATAGACATCACCGGAGGGCGCGATGCGCCGCATATACTCGGCCTTGCCGCCGTATGCGCCGACCGGCAGACCGCCGCCGATGATTTTGCCGAGAACGGTGAGGTCGGGCTGGATGCCGAAACGGGTCTGCGCCCCGCCGTACGCGACGCGGAAGCCGGTAATGACTTCGTCGAAAATGAGCAGGCTGCCGTTGCGCGTACACAACTCCCGCAAACCTTCCAGAAACCCCGGAACCGGAAGGACCAAACCCATATTCGCGGCCACGGGTTCGACGATAACGGCGGCGATATCCCCACCCCTTGCCGCAAACACGCGTTCCGCCCCGTCCAAATCGTTATACGGGCAGAGCAGGGTATCGGCGACAACGCCGGGCGGCACACCGGGTGTGCCGGGCAGGGACAGCGCGGCGACACCGGAACCGGCCGCCGCCAGAAAAGGATCCGCGTGCCCGTGGTAACAGCCCGTAAATTTCAGAAAGGCAGGGCGGCCGGTGCAGGCGCGGGCCAGGCGCAGGGCGCTCATTGCAGCCTCTGTGCCGGAATTGACCATGCGCACCATCTCCACGGCGGGCAGGGCGTCGACCAGCAGCCGCGCCAAATACAGCTCGTCCGGGCACGGCGCGCCGAAACTCGCGCCCCGCCGGGCCGCGTCACACAGGGCGGCGGTGACGCGCGGGTGCGCGTGCCCGAGAAGCATGGGGCCCCAAGACAGGACAAAATCCACATAGCCGTCGCCGTCAACGCTGTAAATCCTGCTCCCCTGCGCGCGGTCGATAAACAACGGTTCGGCGCCCACGGCCAGACAGGCGCGCACGGGGCTGTTCACTCCCCCCGGAATGCACTCCTGCGCCCTGCGGAAAAGTTCCGTCGATGCAAGCGTCATCACAAGTTCCCTTGAACATTTCAAGGTTGGTTTCGTATGCCTCCGGCGGCCGGGGGAAATGATTTCCCCCGGACCCCCTCATTGTGGACACACATTCACAAAGTTGAAACCCTAAAAAAATCGTAGAGAGGTTTTTTTCAGCTCTTCCACGCTTTCGAGCACGACATAGTCCGCCAACGCCGTGTCGCGCGCAAGCTCGCGGACCGTCCGCTCACGCTCGTCCGCATCCCGGCCGTGTACCATGGCATACAACTCATAAGGCCAGTCAGGCGCTGTGGAGGGACGATAGTAGCAGTGCGAAACCAAAGGATGGCGAGCCATGCGGACGCCGGCGGCGTCAATGCCGTCGCGCTCAACCTTCCAGGCGACCATGGCGTTGGCGCCGTAACCGGCCTGCCGATGTCTGAGCACGGCGCCGAAACGGCGGATAACGCCCTCTTCCCGCAGAGTGCGCAGCAACGCGAGGACTTCTGCTTCCTCCGTGTCTGCCGCTGCGGCAACCTCGGCAAAAGGCGTCGGAGAATCAGGCAGGTTACACTGCATGATGCGCAAAACACGGCGCTCGGCCTTGGAAAACGTGCGTATGGAAGACATGGCGGTCACCTCACTTGTTTACCCGAACAGCGGCGAATTGCAAGAAAAAATTTGTCGTGAAAAAATTTGTCGTAGACAGCGAAAATAAAAATGCGTAACAGATTTTGTTAACATCGATATATCCCTCACCTTTGCAGGAGGACGAAAACAATGTCATACGCGTGGGACAGCAGCCTGGAAACCGGCAACGCCCAGATCGACAACCAGCACAAGCAACTGGTCGCGGCCTTGAACAACCTGCTCGACGCCTGCCGCAGCGGGAAAGGCACGGAGGAAGTCGCGAACACCATGGAATTTCTTGCCGGTTACACCATCAAGCATTTCGCCGACGAGGAAAAAATCCAGAAAACGCACAACTATCCGGATTACCTGAATCATAGGAGAATTCACGAAGACTTCAAACTCGTCGTCGCCGACATGGCCAAACGATTGAACAGCGAAGGGCCGACTGAAGAACTGCTCGCGGACGTCTACGCCAACGTGGGCGATTGGCTCGTCAACCACATCAAAGGCGACGATTTCAAGCTGGCCGTATACGTGCGCTCTCAGGCCGGCTGATTTGCGGGATACGCCGCCGTATTCCTTCACGGGCGCCCTGCGTCGGGCGCGGGAGACGTAGCTGTGGAATACCTGTTGCCGGGGCTGCTGCTGACGCTCATGGGAGCGGTATTGCTGCTCAATCTGCTGACGTTGCCCGCCAACTGGTTCATGATTTTTCTGGTTTTTGTCTGGCGTGTGGTCAATCCGCAGCCGGGCGCCATGGATATGGTCTACTTCGTCAGTCTGATCGGTCTGGCGGTGATCGGTGAAGTGGTGGAATTTTTTGCGCAGGCGTGGGGCACGAAGAAGTACGGGTCGAGCAATACGGGCATGCTCGGGGGTATTATCGGGGCCATTGCGGGCGCGGTGCTGTGTGCGCCTTTTTTTCTCGGTCTGGGGGCGTTGGGCGGTGCGTTGGCCGGAGCTTGGTGCGGGTGTTTTCTGTTTGAAATTTTACGCGGCAGACCCGCGGGCGATGCGGCGCAGGCGGCGAAAGGCGCGCTGCTCGGGCGTTTTTGCGGTATCTTCATCAAGTGCGGCATCGGCGCGGCTATGCTTGTGCTGACCTACCATGCGGTATGGCCGGGACTTGCCGCCCTGCCGACGGACGGCCCACCGGCGATCCCGGCACCCGCCGTGCCCGCCGCCGCACCGCCTCCCGGCACTTCCACCTGAAAACCCGGAGCATGGCAACATTGCTTTTATATGCCTCCGGCGGCCGAACATTGAAACATTGCAATGTTGATTTTTCTGCCTCTTTATATGCCTCCGGCGGCCGGGGGAAATGATTCCCCCCGGACCCCCTCATAAAGTAACCCGTTGAAATATCAATTGTGGGGGTGCCGGGGAAGCAGTCCCCTGCCGGGGTGTTTACAGATAGGGATCCGGTGAATCCAGATAGTTGCGGATATAATCCTGCACGCAACGATCCAGGTCGTCGGAAGGCAGAGGCAGACCGACCGACCGCAGACGCCGGATGTCCGCTTCAGTGAAATCCTGATATTTGCCGCGCAGTTCAGCCGGCATGTCCACATACTCAATGTTCTCCGACCGGCGCATGGCCTTGAAAACAGCGCCAGCCAATTCGTTCCAGGTCCGCGCCCTGCCTGTTCCCACATTGAATATGCCGTTGACGTCCGTCCGCAACAGCAGTTGGTACAGTATCTCCACGCAATCTTTGACGTAAACGAAATCCCGCCTCCGAACGTCCGCCGCGCCTTCGGACGGGGCGGGGCGAAACAGCCGGACCCTGCCGCTCTCCTTCACCTGGTGAAACGCCTTGTTGACCATGCTGCGCATCTCACCCTTGTGCTGTTCGTTGGGCCCGTAGACGTTGAAGAATTTCAGGACGGCAATGCTCTCCAGCGCCCCTTCCCTGTACGCCCAAAGGTCGAATAGATGCTTGGAAAAGCCGTACATGTTCAACGGCCGCAAATCGACGAGCCTCCGCGGATCGTCGTCGAACCCCGCTACGCCGTCCCCGTATGTGGCGGCGCTGCTCGCCTGAATAAAACGGATGCCTCTGTCCAGAGCAAAGCGGCACAACAACTTGCTGTACGCCGTGTTGTTGCGCATGAGAAAGTCGGCGTCGCGTTCGGTGGTGCCGGAACAGGCGCCGAGATGCACCAACGCGGCAGGACGCGCGCCGAGCACGTTTTCCAGGCGCCCGCTTTCCACATGCTCCCTGAAAACATCTCGATGCATGTAATCGCGGAACCGGCGGTTGACCAGATTTTTCCATTTTTCGGAGCAGGCAAGGTTGTCCACCACCAGGATGTCGTCCTCGCCCAAGCTGTTCAGCTTCCACAGCAGGGCACTGCCGATGAACCCCGCGCCGCCGGTAACGATGTACATGGATTTTCCTCAACATCACATCCGTGCATTAAAGCATGGTCTTACCACACGCAAAGGCGCACTTCAATCCGCTCGGAAAAAGCCGGCCGGCGCGGAGGTCAGGCATAGCCTCTGAAACGCAGCAACTCGGCATAAAGCGCTTCAATGCGGTCCAGACGCTCGGTCATGCCGAAACAGGCGCCGCGTCTGCCGGCGGTCTGTGCCCAAACGGCGCGCCGAGCGGCGTCGGCATGCAACCTGCGTAAAGCGGCGGCAAGTTCACTCACGTCGCCCGGCCGCACTAGCAGTCCGCAGGGAGCGTCGCCGGCCGGCTCCACTATGTCCGGAATCGCTCCGACCGCCGTGCCGATACAGGGCAGACCGAAACACAAGGCTTCCAGCAACGTGTTGGGCATGGACTCCGAGCGCGACGGCTGCACATACGCGTCGGCGGCGGCCAGAAAGCTCCCCACATCCTCGGCGTAACCCGCGCGCCGGACGCGGCCCGAACGGGCAACGCCGCCGCGCGGCAGGGATTCAAGACCGAGCAGCACCAGGAAAGGCGCCCCCGGCCCCTCGTCGGGAAAGGCCTCGGCAAAGGCCCGCAGCAGCACATCCGCCCCTTTGTACGCCGCCTCGCCGCCGATGCTGAGAAAGACGAAAGCGTCCGCCGGAATATCCAGGAAAGCGCGCAGTTCCGCGCTCGCGCGCGGGACGCGCAGGCGCTCTTCCGGTATGCCGTTGGGCACGCAGACGATGCGGCCCCGCCGTACCCCCATGCTGCGCAGCACACGGGCGCAGGCCGGAGAATTGACCGTGAAACGGTCTATGCCGGGAGACCAGTACGGCAGCGGGTTCTTCGGCCGGAAGACTACCCCCCTGTGGGCCAGGGTGACGAAGGGCTTTTTGCGGAACAACCCCCACAGGGCCACAGCCTTAACGGCGGCGTTGTGAAACGCGTGCAGCACGGCCGGCGCATCCGCGGGCAGAGCCGCCTCCACGCTGCTCCGCCAAGCCGGGCGTTCGGCCGGCAGGACGCTGAAGGGAAAATCCGGCGCCAGACCCTGCAGCGCCGCCCCCCGCGGCACAAAAAAGACAAGCCTGTGCCCGCGTTCCGCCAGCCCGCGCGCAAGATACAGGGCCTGCCGCGAACCGCCGCTCGTGTTCGTGGAAGAGGTAAACAGCACAATGTTCATCGCAGCCGAAATTCCTTTTGACCCGAGCCGGACCCGGCGCACAAAAAAAACCGGCGCATCACTGCGCCGGCAGGTCGGAGCACTACCGGGCCGGAGCATTTCAAAGCTGACGGTACGCCTCCGGCGAGCGGGGCGCAGCCCCGAACCCTCGGCCTGAGCAGGCACAAAGCCGAACATTGTAAACGTACAATGATGATTTATATGTCTTCGGCGGCCGGGGGAAATGATTTCCCCCGGCCGCCCTCATCAGGGATGTACGTTTTCAATGGTAAACCGCTCTAATAGCGCGCGGGACGCGGCGGACGCGAGGGACGCTCCTCCCTGGGTTGAGCTTCGTTGACGCGCAGGTTGCGCCCTTCGTACAAAGCGCCGTTCAGCGCCTGCACAGCGCCCGGCACGTCGGCATCGTCCATTTCAACGAAACCGAAGCCGCGCGCACGGCCGGTTTCCCTGTCGGAGATCAGTTTGACCGACAACACGTTGCCGTGCTCCGCGAACAATCCGCGCACGCCTTCTTCCGTTGCCGACCAAGGCAAGTTGCCTACATACAAAGATTTTGACATGAAAATGTTCCTTGAAAACTAATAACTACGCACTGCAAACTCCCACAAAACAATATGCCGGAGCAAAGCATCGTCTTGCCGGTTTCCCTGCACTTTTTTCCACGCCGCGTCAACGCGCAAATGCGCATTTTTCGAATTTTTTTCCGTCCGAGGTGTTACGGCCCCGGCCGGATCCGCGCCGCAAGGCGGGTGAGCGTGGTGAAAACCGCGGCGTTCACCCCGCTCACCCGCCGGCGCAACGCGCCGCCCGGCCCGGGTGCATGCCGTGCATGCCGCGACAAGGGCCTTGATATTTTTTACCTGTAGTATAGTGTCGAAACCACTCAGCCCGACTTTTACACTGCTCCGGGTACAAACGCCGCGATTTTTTACAGGGAACGGAGCAGCGCGACAACCCGGCACGCGGGACGCAACGCGTGTCCGGAATCCGCATAAGGAGGCGCAGATGACGGAGGCCCCGCAATCGGCAATCGTGCCCGCGCGGAAACATTTCGCCGTTTCCGCCTATGTCACGCTGCTGATCGTCTTTTGGACGGCGGCCGTCGCCGTTTCCCTGTTTTTCAATATCCACCGCACAGATACGTATGCCGAAGAATCCGCCCTCATCCAAGCCCGCACGGCCTTTGAAAAGGATATCGTCTATCGGCGCTGGAACTCTCAACTCGGCGGCGTGTATGTGAAAGTTACCGATAAAACGCAGCCGAATCCGTATCTTGCAAACGACCCGACGCGGGATATGCCCGGCCCGGGCGACACCCCTCTCACAAAGATCAACCCCGCGTATATGACCCGCCTGGTCCACGAACTCGGTGAACTGAAGTCCGGCGTTCGCGGCCACATCACCAGCACCCTGCCGATCCGCTCCGCAAACGGCGCCGACGAATGGGAGAAGAAGGGATTGCTCCGTCTGGAACAGGGCGGCGTCCACGAGGTCGCGGAAATACAGCTCATGGACGGCAAGGAATACCTGCGCTACATCTCGCCGTTGGTCACGGAGGAGAGTTGCCTGACTTGCCATGCCTTCCAGGGATACAAGGTTGGGGACCAGCGCGGCGGCATAAGCGTTTCCGTGCCCATGGAGCCGATCCGGGTCGGCGCCCGCACCGCCGTCACGACCCTGGCATTGTCGCACGCCGGCATGTGGCTCGTGGGTGTCCTGGCCTTTGCGCTGGGCGGTGCGCGCCTGGACCGCCAAATGCGGGAACGGGAGGAACTCCGTGCGTCGAAGGAGGCCGCAGAAAACGCCGACAGAGCGAAAAGCGAGTTTCTGGCCAACATGAGCCACGAAATCAGAACTCCGCTGAACGGCGTCGTCGGCATGGCGGACCTGCTGCTCCGAAGCGGGCTCGACGCGGACAAGACCTCCATGGCCGCCACCATCAAAACCGCCGGGGAAAGCCTTTTGGCCGTGGTGAACGACATCCTCGACTTCTCCAAGATCGAAGCCGGGAAAATGGTCATCGACCCGCATCCGTTCAGCCTGCGGGACACAGTGTTCGACGCCGTCAAGGGACTGTCGCCGGCAGCTTACGAAAAAAAGCTCGCAATGAACGTGCGCATTGAGCCGCAAACTCCGGACAGGCTCATCGGCGATGCCCAGCGCATCCGCCAGGTACTGCTCAATCTGGCGGGCAATGCCGTCAAATTCACCGAGCAGGGTGAAATTACGCTGACCGTGCGGGTTCTTGCCAGGACCGCATCCGCCGCCACGTTGCGCTTCGCCGTGGCGGACACCGGCATCGGCATTCCGCCCGACAAGCAGCGGCATATTTTTTCCGCCTTTGAACAGGCGGACAGTTCCACCACCCGCAAGTACGGCGGCACGGGCCTCGGCCTGTCCATTTCCCACCGGCTCGTGAAGCTCATGGGCGGCGTGCTGCGGCTGGACGAAAGCCGGCCGGGACACGGCAGCACATTCAGCTTCGACCTCGAACTGCCTTTCGCGGGCGACGCCGTCGCGCAGGAACCGCCCGTTTCCCCGGCGGCCCAGGCCGGACGACGTTCCGTGAGCGGCCTCTCCGTCCTGCTTGTGGAAGACATGCCGATGAACCGCTTCGTAGCCTCCCGTATGCTCAATAATCTTGGCCATGCGGTCACGGTCGCCTGCAACGGGCGGGAGGCCCTGGACATACTCGCCGAACAACGCTTTGACATCGTGTTTATGGATATCCAGATGCCGATTATGGACGGTACCCTGGCTGTGGCCGAAATCAGGGCAACAGAGGCCGCCCGGGGCGACCGCCGCCTGCCCGTTGTGGCCATGACGGCCCACGCCCTCAAAGGCGACAAGGAAAAATACCTCAACGCCGGTATGGACGCCTATATCTCCAAACCGGTCCTGCAGGCCGAACTCGCGGCCGTCATTGAAGACGTCGTACGCAGGTTCGCCCTGACATCCTCGGTGGGCGAACAACCCGCCGGGCAGGCGGCGGACCGCCCCGCGGCAGGAGAAGAAAACCCTCCGCCCGCCGCGCTCGACCGGAATCTCATAGCACAGATATTCGGCGATGATGCCGAACTCGTCGCGCAGAGCATGCATCTCTATCTGCGCGATGCGCCCGGATTGCTCGCGGAAATCGACAAGGCCGTCGCCGGCGGCGACAACGCCGGGCTGACTGCCCGCGCGCACGCTCTCAAAGGACTCGCCGGCCATTATACTCGCGGCGACGTGTTCGCACTGTGCCTGCAGGCCGAGTACATGGGGCGCGAACAGCGCCTGCCGGCTGCGAAAGACGAAGCGCTGCAGTGCTCGGCGCAGCTCCACGCGAAAACGGGGGAACTGATGCGGGCCATGGAGGCGTATATCGCCGCGCGGAACGTAAAAAACGCCTGAACCGAACAACTTGGGAAGTTACATCAACGGTTCTTTCGGGTCGCCGGTCGCAGCGGAAACGCCGGCCCGCCTTGCCCCGGCGGCGCGGGCGGGACATTACCGGAACGACGTTGCGCATTGTGTGCGGCAAGGCCGGCCCGCCTTGACCCGACGGTGCGGGTACCCCCGGAGTCATGCAGACCACCCGGCGGCGCTCCCCGGACTTTACGAGCATCTCGTCATACAGTATACTTGTTCTTTCTTTCGCAAACGGGCATACTCCCGAGTCTCAATTGAAGGAGGACGGCATGGCTGAGATCGCTTATAAAGGCAAAACCTTTGAGGTCGATGAGGACGGCTTCCTGCTGCGCTTTGAAGACTGGTCGCCGGAATGGGTCGACTACGTTCGGGAGTGTGAGGGTATCGCTGAAGTCACTGCCGACCACAGGAAGGTGATGGCATTCCTGCAGGATTACTACAAGAAAAACGGCATTGCGCCGATGGTGCGCATTTTGTCCAAGAATACCGGGTACAAATTGAAGGAAATCTACGAATTTTTTCCGTCGGGCCCCAGCAAAGGCGCCTGTAAAATGGCCGGACTGCCCAAACCTACCGGGTGCGTGTAGCCGTGCGGCGCGACGGCGCCGGGCCTGCCCCGGCCGGGGACGGCACTTCCGGGCTGTGCCGCTCCGCTGAAGCACATGCCGCGCGCCCTTCACGGCAAAGCCCGCGAAACAACGGCCGCGCGCGTCCCCTGCACCGTCCGCGAAACTGAAACCTTACGCTTTTCCGCCAGCACCCGTGAAACGACAACCATGCGCGTCCCCGGCAACACCCTTGAACTCCCCACAATCCTGCCCCCGGGCGGTCTTGACGGCAAGGCAGGCAAGGAACTTCTCCGCCGGCTGGCGGACCTGCGCGCGCGCGGCGGGCGACTGGTATTCACCAACGGCTGCTTCGACCTGTTGCACCCCGGTCATGTGGACCTGCTGGCCCGCGCCCGCGCCGAAGGCGATTTTCTGGTCCTGGGGCTGAACAGCGACGCCTCCGTGCGCGCTTTGGGTAAAGGCGCAGATCGCCCGATCAATCCCTTCCCCGTGCGCGCCTTCATCCTTGCCCACCTGGCGCCCGTGGACGTCGTCGCGGGCTTCGACGAACCCGACCCCCTGAAGCTCATCCTCGCCCTTGAACCCGATGTGCTGGTCAAAGGCGGCGACTGGCCCGAAGAACGCATCATCGGCAGCAGGCACGTCAAAGCCCGTGGGGGACGGGTACTCTCCCTGCCCCTGCTCGAAAATTTTTCCACGACAGCGCTCATTGCCCGCATCCGCGGAGAGGAACACGCCGACGCCGTACCTCCCGTTTGTGCATGCTCTCTTTAACGATGAACTGCTTTAAGGAGACTCTCGTGCCCTTTCCACTATTCCGCTTTGCCGCGCCCGCCGCAACGCTGCTGTGGCTGCTCTCCGCAACGGCCGCCACGGCCTTCGCCCCCGATCCCGCGCAGCCTTCCGAAGCGGTGTTTTACCCGGACGAAGCGCGCCTGACCGTCAGCCAAAACCTGGAGGCCGAAACGCTGCCCTCCGGCGCAACGGGTTTTGTCCTGGTGCTGCCCGCAGGCGTCGACCCCGACTCCTTCATGCTCCGCATAGACGGCATCCCGGCGCAAAGCATCTACCGCCCGGATGAACAGGAAGCCGAAAGCCTGCTCAGCCCCCACGGCCGACACGCCTCCTCATACACGGCCGCCCTGCCCGACAGGGAAAGTTCCCCCGAACGGCGCGCCCTGCTGGAAAAGGTCGTCGCCCTTGAAACAGAACAGGCGCGGGCTCGCGGCGCGGCCGAAGCTGCCGAAGCGCGCCTCGCCCTGTTGCGCAAAAGTTTCGACGTCTATGCCTCCTTCCCCCCCCTCACCCGGGGCGCAGCCCCCGCGGATCGCGCCGGCAAAAAAAACAATGCGCCCTTTTCCCCTGCCGGCGAAGCCTCCGCCCTGGACGCGGACTACGCCGACCGTTACCCCAAGGTATACGCCGAACGCGACAAACAACAACGCATCCTGGCCGACCTCGCGCCGCGCCTGGAAAAAGCCCGTAAAGCCCTGCAGGACTACGACGGCCCGCGCAAACGCGAACTGTACATCGTCCCCCATCCCGCAGACAAAAAACGGCACAAGCTGACCTACACCTATGCCCTGCCCGCCGCATGCAGCCTGCGCTATACCCTCGACGCCGCCCCTGACGCCGGTGAAATCGCCGTGTATCAGGAGGCGACCCTGACCCAGAACTCCGGCATCGCCTGGTACGATACGGACATCTTTATCGCCGCCCTGCGCCGGGACAGAATCCTTGCTCCCCCCAAACTGCGGCCCTGGGAAATCATTACCGCCGACAAAACGCCCCCCGCGCCCCTCCAGGCCGCCGGCCCCGATGACCAAAATCGCCCGCGCCAGCAGCGCGCGGCTCTCCTCGCGAGCGACGCGACACCGCAGCCTGCTCCCGGACCGGCACAGACCGAGCAGTCCGCTTTCCGGCTCCGCCACATCGGCAAACAAACCCTGCAACACCATACGCCGCTGCGCCTGCAACCGACGCCGGAAATCCTTCAGGCGGCCTTCTCCTACACTCTGCGCCCGTCCGTCACGGACAGGGCCTTCCTGACCGCCGCCCTTACCCTGCCCGGTCCTCTTGCGCTGCCGCCCGCCCCGGCGCGCTTTTCCGTGGACGGCGTCGTCGTCGGCAACCGCAGCTTCAGTTTCAACAGCGACAAAGGGACGATTTTTTTCGGCGCCGACCCCCAGGTCAGTGCCGAAATGCGCAATGTCGCCCGCTCCGGCGGCGAACACGGCCTGTTCGCCAAAGACGAAACATTCACGCGCCACTGGCTGTTCACCGTCAGAAACCTGCGCAAACGCGCCGTGGACATAGCCCTTGAGGACCCCGCCCCCGTGTCGGAAAACGAAGCCGTCTACATAACGACACAGTCCACGCCGCAACCGGAAATACGCATCAACCCTCCGGAAGAAGGCGGCGCCAAGGTCTACGTCTGGAAAGCCCGCCTGGAAAGCGGCGCCGAACTGCATATCGACCACAAAGTGGAAGCGCGCGCCCCCCAGGACAAAGAGAAAATACTGATCCCCGGACGCTGAAGTACCGTTGTTGACATGCGCCGGAAGCGACTTACATGTACTGCCGAAAAACGTTTGCAGGAGGACCTATGGTTGCGACCACACAACGGGCCTTTCAGGCCGAAACCGCGAAAGTTCTCAATATCCTTACGCATTCCCTCTACGCCGACAGGGAAATTTTCCTGCGTGAACTGCTCTCCAACGCGTCCGACGCCCTCGACAAACTGCGCTTTTTACAGAGCCGGGGCGAGGCGACGCGGGACGACGGGGAAGCCCCGGAAATTCGCATCACGGTGGACAAAATCGCCGGCGTCCTGCAGATACAGGACAGCGGCGTGGGCATGACCGCCGCGGAACTGGCCGACAACCTGGGAACCATCGCCAAATCCGGCTCGGAAGACTTTGTCCGCGGTCTGGAAGCGGCCGCCGGCGCAACGGCGGAGGACAAAGCCGGCTCCGGGGCGGACAAGGACGCAACCGCCCCCGCATCCTCCGCCGGGACAACGCCGCCCGCAGAGGGCACGGACGGCTCCGGAAACGCGTCGGATGAGGATTCCGACCGTCCCGTGACGGCCGCCGACGGAACACAAATCATCGGCCGCTTCGGTATAGGCTTTTATTCCGTGTTCATGGTCGCCGAATCCGTGGAAGTCGTCTCCGTTCCCGCCCAAGGCGGCGAAGGCCCGCACCTCTGGAGTTCCGACGGCCGAAACGGCTTCACCGTCCGTGCGCTTGCAGGCGAAGAAGCCGCCCCCTGCAAACGGGGCACCGTCGTCCGGGCAAAACTCAAGGCGGAAGACAAAGAATTTCTGGAAAAATACCGCCTGGAAGCCGTCATCCGCAAGCATTCGAATTTCCTGCCTTTCCCGATTTACCTGGAAGACGAGCTGATCAACACCACCCCCGCCCTCTGGCGGGAGCCGAAATTTTCCGTGACTCCGCAACAGTATACGGAGTTTTACAAGCAGTTGACCTACGACGCGGCAGAACCGCTCGACGTCATCCATTTTTCCGCCGATGCGCCCATACAATTCAATGCCCTGGTGTTCATCCCCGGCACGGAACAGGACCCCTTCCTCGCGTTGCGCGAACGCCGCGGTCTGGACCTTTACGCGCGGCGCGTGCTTATCGCGCACTCTGCCGCCGGCCTTGTCCCCGATTACCTGGGTTTCCTGCGGGGGGTTGTGGACGCGGAAGACCTGCCGTTGAACATTTCGCGGGAAACCCTGCAGGAAAATGCCCTGCTCCGCGCCGTATCCGGGACCATCAC
>JAITDR010000229.1 GCA_031282465.1 Desulfovibrio sp. | reverse complement strand
TTCCCGATGTCGTCCATATTGTGCGGGAACTACCCACGGGGGCCACAGGCAAAGCGGATCGCCAAACCCTCCGCGCCATGACTTTGGGAGCGGAACGGCAACCGCAGCCCGGCTGATTTTTCCCGCTGTTCGTTTATAAGAAAACGCTGCTTACTTCAATATTGCTGTTTTTATGCGTGACTTGTCGGCGTGACGGCGCATTTTTTATTTTGCTATCCCCAGGAACACAACCAAGCAACGTTCAATCTCTCCCAGCGCACGAATGTCAATGCGTCCGAATGTTTTACCTATCTTTTCTCGTTTTACCGTCATTATCTTGTCTACCATGACTTGCGAAGTTCTTGTCAAGCCATTTTCGGCGTTCGACTGAACAGTAACGCGCAGTAACGGCGCAGCGACCAAGCTGCTCGTCACCGGCAATACCGTAACGCTTGAGTGTTCGCTGAACAGGTCTGCCTGTATCACTACGGCAGGTCTCGGCTTGCCGAAGTCGCCTTGCAGAGCAATGGTAACGAGGTCTCCACGTTTCACGGCAACCAGTCGTCCACGTCTGCCAGGGCTTCATCCGCGAGCAGGCGCAATGCATCATCTGCTTTGTCCGCCTGTGCAGCCAGGCGGCACTGGTGCCTGCATTCTTCCGCGAAGTCCGGCCGGCGCGTGTCCGGCACCCACATTTGTACCGGACGCAATCCGGCCATACGCAATAAATTCCGGTGCTTCCAAACGCGTGCGTTCGCAGGTGCGGTCGCCATACGCAATCCCTCCGTTACATGTAACAATCTACAGGAAATTTAATAGTTGCGCAACCACTTATGCCGAGGCGTACATGGTAAACAACTCTGCCCTTGGATCGGTGTTGGGTTTTCTTGGACACCAAAACAGGCGGGATTCGCCCGAGGAGGAGTCTCTGATGAGCAATGAACCGAGCATGTGCGCCCCGGCCTCACCGGCGGCATCAGAAATATCATGTATTCATGAGGGAAACGCTGATAATTCAATATTGCTGTTTTTATGCGTGACGTGTCGGCGTGACGGCGCATTTTTTATCCGACGCGCCTGTAATTCGATTTCCAAATCAAAACTGCGTCCATGCAGTTTTGATTTGTCGGCTGCGGCGGAAGCGCGGTTCCGCCTTGCCTCATTCCGGCATAAGCAGCACTCTGAACCCCAAATCGCCGAGGCGGCAGCCCGGCGGGCCGCAGAGACTCTCGGTCGGCGCATCAAAAGCGCGGGCCGCGACACGGCAGTTCGCGGCTTCGTCGCTCCAACTGCCGCCTCTGCGCACGCGAAGCATCCCGCTTTCCGGCCCTGCCGGATCCTGCGCCGGGCCGTGCGCGTAATAGTCGGCGGCAAACCAATCCTGAACCCATTCGTTGACGTTCCCGAGCATATCATACAGTCCCCGGGCGTCGGGTTCCTTTTGCCCCACAGGGTGCGTGCTGTTACCTGAATTTTTGTCGTACCAGGCTACCCGCCCCAGGGCATCCGCGTCCGCCGCGACAGCATCCGCGTCGTCGCGTCCTGCCCGCGCCGCATACTCCCACTCAGCTTCAGTCGGCAAACGGTAGCGACCGTGCCCTTCACTGCGGTTCAGGCGATTGATGAATTCCAGCGCCTGATCCCAGAATACCTGCTCCACCGGCAGTTCGGCCCCTCTGAACCAACTGGGATTCTCCTCCATGAACGCCGCCCACTGCGCCTGCGTTACTTCATGCTTGCCCAGGTAAAAGGCTTTGCCGATGCTCACTCGGCGGCGCGGCTTCTCGCTGTCCCGCACATCCGAGCCCATCATGAAGGAACCGGCCGGGATGAAGACGAATTCCATGCCGAGGGAGTTGGTGTATGTCGCTTCGCCGGCGGCAAGAGGAAGCGGCCGCACGGCAACCGGGAGCAGGCCGACAAGAAACAGAGCGATGAGAAGCAGCCCTCCGGCGCGGCGATCGCCGGGAAACAAACGGGAGCGAAACAGCCGGGAGAGGAACGGGACGATGAGAAACACTGCGGGACGACCTCGCGACATGGGGTTATTCCTCCAGATTCGACAGTTGGGTGGAGAGGTAGCGTTCGCCGGAATCGGGTAGGATGACGACGATATTTTTGCCTTCGCTCTCGGGACGCGCGGCTACGGACGCGGCCGCCCACAACGCCGCGCCCGCGGAAATGCCGGTCAAAATACCTTCGCTGCGCGCGACTTCCCTCGCCGTACGAAGGGCATCCTCGTTGGTAACCCGGACGATCTCGTCGATGACGGAGCGGTTGAGGATTTTCGGCACGAAACCCGCGCCTATGCCCTGGATGCGGTGCGGACCGGGCCGGCCCCCGGACAGCACGGGCGAAGCGTCGGGCTCCACGGCGACGATGCGCGCCGACGGCCTGCGCGCCTTCAACACTTCGCCGACGCCGGTAATAGTGCCCCCAGTGCCGACACCGGATACGAAACAGTCCACGGCTCCCCTCGTGTCGGCCCAGATTTCCTCCGCCGTGGTGCGGCGATGAGCCTCGGGATTGGCGGGATTTTCAAACTGGAGCGGCATGAAACTGCCCGGTATCCGGGCGAGAAGCTCCCTGGCCTTGCGCACTGAACCGACCATGCCGTCCTTGCCGGACGTCAGTACCACGTCCGCCCCGAGCATGGCCGCGAGTTTTCTGCGTTCGATGGACATTGTTTCCGGCATGGTCAACACCAGCTTGTATCCCCTGGCGGCGCAGGCGAACGCCAGACCGATGCCCGTGTTGCCGGAGGTCGGTTCGATGACCGTGCTTCCGGGACCGAGTCTGCCTTCGCGTTCGGCGACATCCAGCATGGCGGCGCCTATGCGGCACTTCACGCTGTTCATGGGATTGAAGGATTCCAGCTTGGCCAGCAGTACGCCGGGGAACCCTTTCCCGAATTTGTCGAGGCGCACCAAGGGAGTGTTGCCGCGTGCATCAATGATTGAGGCATAAATTCTGCCCCGGCTGTCGACCGGAGAAGCGTCGGGACTTTGCCCGGCACGAGCCGGAGAGGCGACCGAACTTTGCCCGGCACGAGCCGGGAAAGCCTCCGGGGGATAGGCTCCCTCGCCCGCGTCCGGAGATCGTTCAGAGGATATACTCATACGGCGCACGGCGTTCCTGGTTGATGTCGTATGCAGGACGAAAAATCCGTTCCTGAGACAGATTCATATCGCGTACATGCTTTCCTGGTTGATGTCGTATTGCAGGACGGCGAAAATCCGCTCTTGTATCGCAAGAATTTCCGCATTCGTCCGTGCT
>JAITDR010000226.1 GCA_031282465.1 Desulfovibrio sp. | reverse complement strand
GCAGTTTCCCGGTGGGCTTGCTCTAAACCCGGCAGCAGATCAGGCGATAAGACCGATAAGACGATGCTCCCGATATGCGGCAGCGGTTTTTTTCATCAGCAACTTCTTTATGGTTTGACGCCTCTCCCTTGCAGGAGAAGGCATGCTCCGGACGGAGCCGGATGCGGATTGAAACAGACGGTGAGTGTGCCGAGGTGTTGTGAATGAAAAACATTATACAAAGTGTTCTGCTCGGTTTTTTGGCGGGCGCGGTTTTCGCGGCGCAGGCAGTATGCGCTGAAGGCGGTCGGCAGTCGCCGGGCACGGCGTCCGGCCCCGCCCGCACGGTTCGCTCCTCAGCGCCCGTCACGGGCGCAACCTCATCCCCGGCCGGGAAAGCGTCGGGCGCGAAAAAGAACAGGGCCGCGAAACCCGGTCTTGCCGGTTTTGCCGCGTCCCCTTTCACTGCCTCCGGAGCCGACGAGCAATCCGATGTGCCGAAAACCCGGAGCTACGGTCCCGGCCCGGAGCAGAAAAAGGCCGAAGCCCCTATGACGCTGGGGGAAAAGCAGAACATCACCGTAAGCTCGCAATCCGAGCCGCAGCAGACGGACCGTTTGACACCGGGGCGTTCGGCGTTCTCAGGGGCGCCGGAACGTATGGGCCGCATCAATGAAACGGAGAGTCCTGAAGTCAGCATGAGCTACAAACTGAACCCGGCGACGGCCGGCCGGGTCACCGTCAACCCCAACGACCCCGATTCGCCTCTGTACCGCCCGCCGGAAAGAAACCGGAACCTTAACGGCGCCGGCCTGTACATGGACATGTCGGTGCGCGAAGACCTGAACGTAACCGTGGGCGGTGAATACAGCGACGTGCAGGATACGCGTCCGGTCGGCAGGGCCGACGGAGCCGCCGGCGCATCCCTCGGCTTTACCTGGAATTTTTAGGGAAACGGCGTCAATCCGGCGTATACAGGGAGCGCCAGTCCGTGTCCTCGCGTAGGGGAGCTTGTTCCTTTTTGTCCAGAATGCAGTCGCCGAGTACGAGGTAGTCCATTTCCGTCCGCATGAAACAGAGGTAGGCGTCTTCGGGAGTGCAGACCAACGGCTCGCCGCGCACGTTGAAACTGGTGTTCACCAGCACCGGGCAGCCGTGCCGCGTATGGAAGGCGTCAAGCAGTTTGCGGTAGCGCGGGTTGGCAGCCCGGTTCACCGTCTGCACGCGCGCGGAATAATCCACATGAGTCACAGCCGGCAGTGTTGAACGCATGACGTAAAGGCGGTCCAACAACGGCATGGACTCGTAGTCGTCCGGCAGGGGGTTACGCAGATTTTCGCGCACCGGGGCGACAACCAGCATATAGGGCGAGATGCTCTTCAAGTTGAAAAATTCCGAGTAGGCTTCCTCGGCCACGGACGGGGCAAAAGGCCGAAACCCTTCGCGATACTTGACTTTGAGATTGAGGCGTTTCTGCATGTCAGGGTTGCGCGGGTCGGCGAGGATGCTGCGGTTGCCCAAGGCGCGCGGACCGTATTCCATTCTTCCCTGAAACCAGCCCAGCACGGCGCCGCCGGCGATCAGGTCGGCCGCCGCATCGCACAACTCGTCTTCGTTCTCGTACAAGACGAAAGGCGCTTTCAGCCTGCGGCAGGTGCGCAGAATCGCCTCGCGGGAAAATGCCGGTCCCAGGTACGCGCCCTGCATTGTGTCGCTGCCGGCCGTGCTTTGCAGGGGGCGTTCTCCGTCGCCGGCGTTCGCGGCGTCCGCCGAACGCGGCCGGTCCAGGCCGATGTACAGACGCGCCAGAGCAGCGCCCAGTGCCCCACCGGCGTCGCCGGACGCGGGTTGCACCCAGATATCGTCGAACAGGCCGCTTTCCCACAGTTTGCCGTTGGCGACGCAGTTCAGAGCGACCCCGCCCGCCAAACAGAGCCGCCGGCTGCCGGTCAGTTGCCCGGCCGTCCGGGCAATACGCAGCACAATGTCTTCAGTGACGTTCTGCACGGCAAGGGCCATATCCATGTATTCCTGCTCCACGGCTTCGGCTTCCGGAGCGCGGGGCGGGACGCCGAAAAGCCCCTGCCACCGTTTCTCGTCATACATGCGGAACCCGACGGCATAAGCGAAGAAATCCATATTGAGGAAAAAGGACCCGTCCTCCCTGACATCCACCAGGTTCCGCCGGATTTTCTCCTCATAGGCGCGGACCTGCCCGCCCTGCCGCCGGCCGTAGGGAGCGAGGCCCATGAGCTTGTATTCGCCGCTGTTCACCTTGAAGCCGCAGTACGCTGTGAACGCCGAGTACAAAAGCCCCAGGGAATGCGGGAAATGCAATTCCCGCAGGGTGCTTATCGTGTTGCCTCGTCCGTGAGCGAGGGAAGTGGTGGTCCATTCGCCGACCCCGTCGAGGGTAACGACGGCGGCTTCCTCAAAAGGTGACGGGAAAAAGGCCGAAGCCGCGTGGGACAGGTGGTGTTCCGGGAAAAAAAAGGGCGGAAGGGGAATTGTTTCCGCGCCCGGCCCGCAAAGCGCGCGCAATTCCTTTTCCAGCATGGAGCGCATGAACAGTTTTTCCTTGATCCAAACGGACATGGACGCGACGAAGCTCGCCGGACCGCGCGGCGCGAAGGCGTGGTAGGTTTCCAGCAGGCGCTCGAATTTGAGGAAGGGTTTCTCGTAAAACACGATGCTGTCGAGATCGGCCAAAGACAGGCCCTCTTCGTCAAGCAGAAAGCGCACGGCTCCCGCGGGAAAGGAGGGATCGTGTTTTTTGCGGGAAAAGCGCTCCTCCTGCGCCGCTCCGGCTATGTGCCCGTCGCGGAGCAGCACGGCGGCGCTGTCGTGGTACCATGCGGATATGCCGAGGATATACAAAGGTGTCTGCGCGTCGTCCATGTGCAGGCATCCCTAAAAAAGCGTATAGATGAACGGCGCGACGACTGTGCCGCTCGCGAACAGGATGATTGCCCCGAAGAACAGCAGCAGCGCGATCAGGGGCAGGAGCCAGTATTTTTTGCGTACCCGCAAGAAGAGCAGCAGTTCGGAGAGAAAATTCATCAAAGTTTCCTCGGCGGTTTGCAACTTCTCCCTTCAGGGAGATGCTCCGTTGATTCCCGGCAAGCCGGGCATACTCCTTCGGCAACCTCTTCCTTAAAAAAGATTTTCCATGTCTTGCGCCGTATAGCGATGTTCCCGCACGATAAAGGCTGATCCGTTTCCTTTGCCGTATGCTTTCAGGCGCAGGCTGTCCTTGCCGAGCATCCTGCGGACCAGACCGACGGGCAGGACCAGCACGACATAGATAAGTCCGAAAATAATTTTTGAACTTACCTGACTCAAATAATAGGCCAAACCGAACCACAGTCTTGCCGGCACGGTCAACAGCTTCGGGAAAAGCATGGCAAACAGGGTGAAGCCCATGAGTACATGGAGCAGGAGTACTTCTCCGGTAAAAAACCAGATGAGCAGGAGCAGAAAAATCAGAGCAAGAGCGGTATCCCTTTGCTGCACCGGTCCGATATCTTTGTTGTGCATGCCGTCCTCCCGTTGCCTGCTCAGGGAGCAAGCCCGGCATCTATGGCGTCGAAGACCAGTTTGTTGCCTTCGGCGGTAAAATGCATGTCGCCCTGAATGTAGCAGCGTTGCACGGCAGGGCGCAGGCCGAGTTGTTCGACCTGGTCAAAGAACAATCTGTTGGCGTCGATGAAGCCGGCGCAGTGTTCACGGGCGCAAAAGTCCCGCCACAGCGTCATGCCGAGATGGTCGGGCTTGTCGTGTGCGAGTTGGTCCGGCCAGGGATAGACGACAATGGTCATGCGTATGTTGTGTTCGTCCAGCAGTCGTTTGAGTTTGCCCATGGACTCCAGGGCTTGAGCTATGCCGCCTGCGACGCCTGCCGTACCGTGTCCGTCGGCTTCCGGGTCATAGGTCCAAGCAGATCTGGCATACGGCGCTTCAAGACCGGGAACAGTGCTGTGTTTGGCAATCAGTAAATTTCTCAGGCGCTTGACCAGAAAATTCGTCAGACTGAAGGAAGATCGCAGGCTGTCCCGTATGTTGCGGATGATGCCGCGTATTCCTTGCGGATTGATGCGTACGGCTTCTTCCGGATTGAAAACATCGGCAGGCTTGCTTACAATGCGTTCTTCAGAGTTAAGCATATAGCCGATGGCCTCATCATTAATGTCAGAAATATCCGGAAGAACAACAATATGCCTGAAGGTAAAACCGTTGTCGAGCAAAAATTGTATTTTCCTGTAATAGATGCTCGGGCTATATGATGAAACGCCGAGATTGGCTGCAGAAATTTCGGGGTGTTGTTGTGTGTATCTGCCGACGAAGCTGTCTTCATACGAACTGCCGATACCTTCCGTAAAGGAGTCGCCGATAAAGGCCAGATCGTAGCTCTTACGCGGCGTTCCGTCTCTGTCGCCGCAGGATATCCTGAAGCCGAAACGGTTGGTGCACATCCGCGTGGGGCCGTTGCCCCAATCGAACCAGCCGTCGACATCGGGCTTGAGGTCGTGGTGGTAGATCGGGTGGGTGACGATGGTCGCCGCCGTGCCGCTGCGCAATCCTTCAATCTTGAAGTACTCCGGCCCCATACCGAGCTTTGTCAGGACGAAGTCCACGCCCAGGATCAGCGCGACGGCGACGGCAAGAGATATGCCTATGGATTTCACTGTCTTCAACACGGTCCGCACTATCCGCCGGTTTTGCACATGCGCGCTACAGGGCGGGCATGGCCGGAAGCTCGGAAAGCTGCTTCAGCATCGTGTACCGCTCGATATATTCCCGCTCTATCGCTTTGCGCAGGACGTGGGATTTTTCCGGGTCGGAAACGGCGAGCCGGGCGTAGCGGTTTTCGCCGGACAGGAAATCCTGCAGGGTGCCGTCCGGGTGTTTGTATTCCAGCACAAGCTGATTTTTGCCCTCGGCGGCGCGTTGCGGGTTGAAGCGATACAGGGGCCAATAGCCGGATTCGACGGCGAGGCGGCTTTCTTCCATCACCTTGGACATCCCTTTGCGTATGCCGTGATTGATGCAGGGGGCGTAGGCGATGACCAGGGAAGGCCCTTTATAGGCTTCGGCTTCGCGCAGGGCTTTCAACGTCTGGTTCTTGTCCGCGCCCATGGCGACCGAGGCCACATAGACAAA
>JAITDR010000210.1 GCA_031282465.1 Desulfovibrio sp. | reverse complement strand
ACGGCCTCCGCAGGAAAGAGCTCTTCAATGCGCGCGTCGATGCCTTCATAGCGTCCGCAGATCAGGGTCAGGGGCTGCGCGTGTGCGGAGCGGGTCACTTCTGCGGCAAGGGCAGCCGCGCGCGTCTGTCCGAAGGGGGTGCCCCCGGCTTTGAACAGGAGCAGGGGACCCGGCCCGACGGCGTCGTGCGGGACGAAGCCCAGGCCGCGCAGGGTTTTGCACAGCGGGCCGGGAAGCATAACCATGCCCGGCCCGCCGCCGTAAGGGGGGCCGTCCACGGTGCGGCGTTTGTCTTCTGCCGCGTCGCGCGGGTTGTGAAAAGAAAAGGAAAGCAGACCGGTTTCACACGCTTTGCCGAGCAGCCCGCAGGTCAAGGGGCCGGAGAAGTATTCGGGGAACAGCGTGACGATATTGAAGTGCATGTTTTTTTCCGGCTCGACCTTGCGCCTGCTCAGGCCGGCCCCGATGAGGGGGTCCGGGGGAAATCATTTCCCCCGGCGGGGTCATGGGGCGGAGCCCCTGCGGGGCTTGAGGCGGAGCCCCGACTGCCGGAGGCATATAAATCAACGTTGTGCCGGCTCAGGCCGAAAGTCCGGGGCGACTCGCCGACATTCACGACAGGTACAGTTCCAGGAGACCCGGCGGCGGAGCGATGCGGGCTTCGCCTTTTTCGGTATCGAGGGAGAGTATGAACTCCTGCACGGCCGGGAAGAGGATTTCATTGCCGTCTTCCGAGATTATGCTCCAGATTGTCTGTCCGGCCGGTCTTTCGGCGCTTGCGATGCGTCCCAGTTCCCGTTCGCCGCTGTTGCCGTCCGGGGTGAAGACCCGAATGCCGGGCAGTGAGGCCAGGGGGGGCTCGTCTGAGGGGAAGGCTTCGGCCGGCAGCAGCACTGCGTGAGAGCGCAGTGTCTCGGCGGCGTTGCGGTCTTCGACGCCTTCCAAGGCGACGATAAAGGTTCCGTGGTGTTGTCTGCTCTGTGTGACGGTGTAGGGGCGGGGCGTGCCGCCCTGTGCGGGACGGAGGAAGATTTCCGCCGGGAGCGGGGCGGGCATATCGACATCCGGCACGAGGACGAGTTCTCCGCGTATGCCGTGAGCCTTGCCGATGCGGCCGGCGGGGAACAGTTGCCCGGAAAGCACGGTGTTTTGCCCTTGGTCGACTTATTCCACAATTTCCATGAGGGAACGTTTTTTCAGCCGCGTGGACGCCGCTCCGAGAAGGATGCGCACAGCCCGTGCGGTACGGCCTTGCCGGCCGATGATTTTTCCCAGGTCCTCTTTGGCGACGCGCAATTCGTAGACGACTGCTTGTTCGCCGGGAACCTCGGTCACCAGCACTTCCTCGGGTTTGTTCACAAGAGATTTAACAATAAATTCGAGGTATTCTTTAAGCATGGGAGGACCTCGTCCCGGTCGCGGCGCAGTGCCGGCCGGCAACTACTGCGATTTTTTGAGCAGGCTGCGCACCGTGTCTGTGGCTTCGGCGCCGAGGCCGAGCCATTTTTGTACTTTTTCCCTGTCTATTTCCATTTTGGCCGGGTCGCTCATGGGGTTGTACCAGCCCAGATATTCCAGGGGGCGGCCGTCGCGACGGGAAGCCGAGTCGGCGGCGACGATGCGGTAAAAGGGCTTTTTCTTGCTGCCTGCGCGGGTAAGTCTGATTTTTACTGCCATGGTGTTCTCCTGATTCGGTAAGGAAATGCCTGAGTTGGAAGATGCTTCAGCGGCGGTTTTTCTTTTTCCGTTTGCGTTCGTCTTTGCGTTTCTGCCGCAATTTTTTTTGTTCGTCGGCGGACCGTGACGAAGCTGGGGGCGCTCCGTCGAAGTCCGTTCCCGGCGCGTCGAGCCCCGGCAGTCCGCCGAAGGGCATGCGGGGCATTCTGCCGCCGATCCCCGGCAACCCCTTGGGCATTTTGCCGCCGCCTCCGGCCATCCGCTGCATCATATCGCGCATCTGCTCAAACTGTTTGAGCAGGCGGTTCACGTCGGCGACGGCCATTCCGCTGCCTTCGGCTATGCGTCGTTTGCGGCTCTGGTTGATGATTTTCGGGTCGCGGCGTTCTTTGGCGGTCATGGAACAGATCATGGCCTCGAAGCGGGCCATTTCCTTGTCCGGCAGTGATGCGTCGCCGATTTTCCTGCGCAGGTCGCCGAGACCGGGGATGAGTTTCAGCAGACCTTCGAGGGAGCCGAGTTGTTTCATTTTCCGCATCTGGGTGCGGAAGTCTTCAAAATTGAATTCGGCTTTGCGGAATTTGCGTGCCAGTTCTTCCGCTTCTTCGCGGTCGATGGTTTCTCGGGCTTTCTCGATGAGCGTGAGCATATCGCCCATGCCCAAGATGCGACCGGCGACGCGGTCCGGGTGGAAAAGCTCCAGTTCGGAAATTTTTTCGCCCATCCCGACGAACTTGATGCTTTTGCCGGTGACGGACTTGACGGACAGGGCCGCGCCGCCGCGGGCGTCGCCGTCCATTTTGGTGAGTATGACGCCGGTGATATCAAGGGCGCGGTCAAAGGCTTCGGCGACGGTTGCCGCGTCCTGACCGGACATGGCATCGGCGGTGAAAAGTATTTCCGCAGGGTGCACGGCTTCTTTGACGGCCACCAGCTCCTGCATCAGGGCTTCGTCGATGTGCAGGCGGCCGGCGGTATCGAGCAGGACGAGGTCACGGCCGGCGGCGGCGGCCTCGCGTGTCGCGTTGCGTGCTATGTCCACCGGATTCATAAGTACGGTGGACGGGTAGCAGGGCATACCCAGTTGCGCGGCGAGGCTTGCAAGTTGTTCTATAGCGGCCGGGCGGTTCACGTCCGCCGGGGCGAAGTAGGGCTTCATGCCCTTGTCCCGGAAATACGAGGCAAGTTTTGCGGCCGTGGTGGTTTTGCCTGAGCCTTGCAGACCGACGAGCATGACGACATGGGGTGGGCGTCCTGAAAGGTCGACTTCGCCTGTTTCGCCGCCCAGAAGGGCAATCAGTTCCGCATGGACGACCTCCAGCACTTGTTGCGCGGGGGTCATTTTGCCGGTTCGTTCCATGCCGATGCAGCGTTCGAGCACTGTGTCGGTGAACGAGCGCACCACATGCAGGTTGACGTCGGCATCGAGCAGGGCGAGGCGGACTTCGCGCATGGCTTCGCGCACGCCGGCCTCGTCGAGGGAAGCGCGACCGCCGAGTTTGCGGAAGACTCCGCTCAACCTGTCGGAAAGACTTTCAAACATGCGGGGTTACATACTCCGTGCTTATGCGGTGCCGTCAGCCGGTCGGACACCCGTAGGGCGAGTGTCGGACATCAGTAGGACACCCATAGGACGCGTGTAGGACATCAGCAGGATACCCGTCGGACCGTCAGGAGGACACCCATCCTGCTCTGCCGGATCGGGGGGGTGAAAGCTCGTGAGAGTTACGCCGGCGGCGGGTAAAAGTCAAACCGTAAAAACGCGCCGCCTCGGCAGGTGAATTCGTGGGGGTTCTCTGCGGGGTTGCCGCTTCAGGCGGAGCGCATCCGCCTTGCGGCAACCCCGCGGCAAGAATTTGCAGGCGTGGACGACGGAAGAGCGTCCCGTCGTCCCTCCGCATCGGCCGGCGCAACGCGCCGGCCCCGAAGTGAAGACGCCCTGCTATTCTTCTGCAAGCGCCAGCACGCTCTTGCCGTATTCGTCCGCAATCACGCTCTTGATGCCCAAAAGCTCCTTCCAGCGCATGAATGCGCCGACGAACACGATGAGCATGAGCCCCATGACGACAAGTCCCAGAACCGCCAGCAGATAGTCGCCTCTGGGTAGGTAAGTGTTGAAGATTTGCAGATAACCCGCCCAGAGGGTGATGCAGGCCATAAATAAGCCCGGCACGGCGGTGCACCAGGCGTATCCGGCCTTGTTCATCCGAATGATCATGCAGGTGGCGATAATAAGGCCGCAGGAGGCAAGAAGCTGGTTGCTCATACCGAACAGGGGCCAGATGCCGGTGATATCTCCCGTATACACAAGATAACCCCAGGCGCCCGTGAACACGGCGCTTGTGCTGATGATGCCCGGCCACCAATGCTTGTCGTTGAATTTGGGCACAACCTTGCCGATCATTTCCTGCAAAAAGAAGCGGCCCACGCGCGTGCCTGTGTCGACCGCCGTCAGGATGAATACAGCTTCAAACATGATGGCGAAGTGGTACCAGTAGGCCGTCAGATGGTTCATGAAGGGGATGGACGAGAAGATGTGCGCCATACCGACAGCCAGCGAAACGGCACCGCCGGGTCGTCCCTGAATGTTTTCCTGCACAGCGGCGGAAAGAGCGGGGAGATCCGCGACGTTCATGCCGAGTCCGGCGAACACGTCAGGCCGCGAGTTGATGGCGAAATAGTCCGCCGGAACCAGGGTGCAGGCGGCGATCAGGGCCATAATAGCCACAAATCCCTCGGTAAGCATGGCGCCGTACCCTACAAACAGAACTTCGCGCTCGTCGGCAATCATTTTCGGGGTTGTCCCCGTGCCTATGATGGCGTGAAACCCGGAAATGGCACCGCAGGCAATGGTGATGAAAATAAAGGGGAATACCGGGCCGCCGATGATGGGGCCGCCGCCGGCGATAAATCTGGAGACGGGCTCCATGAGCATGACCGGCCGCACGAAGACGATGCCGGCCGCCAGCATGAGTATGGTGCCGATTTTCAGGTAGGTTGAAAGGTAATCGCGGGGGCAGAGCAAAAGCCATACCGGCAGGACCGAAGCCGAAAAACCGTAGATGGGAATCAGCAGGGAAATGCTCTCCTTGCTCATTGAGAACACCCCGCGCAGCGTTTCGTTTTCCACCACATAGGGACCGGCCAGGATGCCGAGCATGAGCAATGCGACGCCGAGGAGGCTGGCTCCTTTCACGTCGTCCTTGCGCCAGACGTGCAGATACACGCCCATCAACAGGGCTATGGGGATGGTGATGACCACGGTGAAGGTTCCCCAGGCGCTGTCGTGCATGGCATTGACAACGGCTATGGAAAGGCCGGCCAGGGTGAGGACGAGAATAAAAAGTACCGCCCAGGAAGCGACGAAGCCTGTGGCCTTGCCGATTTCTTTTTCGGCGATGGTGGCGAGGCTGCGGCCTTTGTGGCGCACGGAGGCGAAGAGGACGACCATGTCGTGTACCGCTCCGCCCAGGACGCAGCCGACAATGATCCAGACGGCCCCGGGCAGGAAGCCGTACTGCGCCGCGAGTACCGGTCCCAAAAGCGGGCCGGCCGCCGCGATGGCGGCGAAATGATGGCCGAAGAGAACGAACTTGTTGGTTTTCACATAATCGTGCCCGTCGGCGAAGCGTTCCGCCGGCGTAATGCGTTTTCCGTCCAGTTCCAGAATCCTGCTCGCTATCCACAGGCCGTAAAAACGGTATGCTATGGCGAAAACGCACAGGGATACAAAGACGAGCGTAAGCGCGTTCATTCCTTGTAAAGCATCCATAAAAAACCTCTCTGGTATAGACGCGGACACCAAGATGAATTGATGTCGCGTCAGTGTGTCATACAGTATTGCGGCCTGGAGCATCGGGCGCTCCCCGTCCGATGCCTGCCTGCAAAAGCAGGCATTGCAAAGCCCGGAGGGTCTTGCGCCGGCAGTCCGACGACCTTGAAACGTGGAGCGTCAAAAAACAGGAGGGAAGAAGGCGGGCGACCCACAGGCATGGATAGTTGCCGGTCTGACAGAACAACGCGCCCTAAGAACGGTTCAACTTTGAAGATACGCATCCATGAACGGGGGGTGCAGGGGGAATCATTCCCCCTGCCGAGTCCAGGGCGGAGCCCCGGCCGCCGGAGGCAAAAAAATCAATGTTGAAAAGCTCTAAACGGCGGCCTGCCTCGGCCCGCCTCTTCCCAAGGAGAGTGATGAGGGACTTGCGCGGGGTTCGCCGAGGCGTATGCTGCGATCCATGCCGCCGAACAGCGGATTCGCGTTCAGGGTAAGGAGTTTTTGACCGCGCAACGCGGCAGTAGAGGAAATTGTCCCGACGTCGAGAACGGCGTCATGCGTTCCGAGGTTTTTCTTTTTTTCCCGGCTGCCGAGCGCGGTTGGGAATCGGCGTTCGGAACGGATGCAAGGATCCGCCGCATGGGGATCCGCTTGCTCGTCAAGGGAGCCTTCGGCTCCGTCAGGGGCAACAGAGAGGAAATCAGGGCGGGAGTAACGCGGAGCGGCCTGCGCGTCGCCGGGCGCGGGTAAGAGGAGGCGCGAGGGGAAAATGCCTGTATGCAGCGCCGGCGTTGCAGGGTACGGAGAGAAAGCTTCCTCGCCGTAAACGGCGCCGGACGCTCCCGCCGTAACAAGGAAGACGGCGGCCAAAAGAAAAATACGGCACATCAATCGCATGGTCATCTCGGCGGAGTTGAGGCTCGCGGGGTCGCAAAGCTTCATTCGTCCAACGGGATACTATTATCCATAGTTGTTGAGAACATATCACATATGAGTAATGCGTTTACGCATTCTCGATTTCTCGTCGGCATAGGGCTTACGTGATATTTCGCGTTACCTCCGTCAGCTTCCTTATACCACACTGCTTTCCGTTTGGCTATCATTTTGAGGGGATTCAATCAGCGTTTTCATGGGTACGCTTGTCGCTTTCGCACAAAAGCACGACCGGCGTTCGGTCATGCAGGAAATAGTACACCCGTTATCGCGGGCCCCACATCAAAGCGCACTTCCGAAAGACCGCCCCGGCAAGGCTTGCGGTCGCTGCATTTACCCGGCCTGCTTTGCTGCGTAAGTTTTTGCGTTTTGAAAGACGGGTGTTGCCCGCTCTCCCAAGCACCGCATGACCGGACGCGACCGTCTCAAGCGCACAATGCTGTAAAGTCCGCTTGAAGGTAAATGAGTATCAGCGGGTCCACGCGGCCATTTTTTTGTACAAGGTGCTGCGGGAAATCCCCAGTCTTTCGGCACTGCGGCTTATATTTCCCGAACAGGCGGAGAGGGTCTGCATGATGGCGCTTTTCTCCATATCCTTCAGGGAAACGGCGCCGCCCGCGGCGTCCTCCAGCGCCGGAACCGGCGCGGGAGAGCTGCGCATCACATGTCTCGCCTCAATAACGCCGCCGCAGGTATGCACGGCCCGCGCGATGGTGTTTTCCAACTCCCGCACGTTGCCGACCCAGGCATCGGCCTGAAGCGCGGCAAGGGCCTCGTCGGTGAAAGACACTTCCGGCTTGTTGTCCGCAAGACAGTACTTGCGGCTGAAGTATCCCGCCAGGAGCCGGATGTCTTCGGGGCGCGAGCGCAGGGCCGGCATGTGTATGGAGAGGACGTTCAGCCTGTAGTAAAGGTCTTCGCGGAAATGTCCGTCTCGGACGTCTTGGGAGAGGTCGCGGTTGGTGGCGGCGAGGATGCGTACATCCACGGGGACAACGTCTTTGCCGCCCAGGCGCCGCACTTCCCGGCTCTGGAGAACCCGGAGGAACTGCGCCTGCACTTCCCGCGGCAGCTCACCCAGTTCATCAAGGAACAGGGTGCCGCCGTCGGCGAGTTCGAATTTCCCCGGCATCCCGCCCCTGCGCGCCCCCGTGAAAGCTCCCTCCACATGGCCGAAAAGCTCGCTTGCCGCCAGATCTCGCGGGAGCGCAGCGCAGTCTATGACCACAAAGGGCTTCCTGCTGCGTTTGCCTGCGGTGTGGATGGCGTGCGCGAGCAGTTCCTTGCCGGTGCCGCTTTCCCCTGTGATCAGCACGGGCAGCGAATTGTCGGCGGCCTGTTTGCCCAACTCCACAGTATCGCGCATAGCGCGGCTTGCGTGGACAAGGTCGTTGAAACAGAACCTCGCCTTGGCGCCGACGGTGCGCGCAGCCGGCCTGCGGGCTTCTTCCAGCTTTTTGAAGTGGTCCAGAACGGCGATGACCGAACCGTCCTTTCCGAAAACCGGGGCCGCTGTTTTAAGGATACGCACATCCTTACAGGCCAGCCTGATAACGACTTCCCGGTCTATAATCGGCTTGCCGGTGGCGAAAATCTCCCTGATCAGCAAGGGAGAAAAAATGTGCTCCGTGAGCTTGGAGTCCACCAGCCTGTCCCGGCTCGTCTCCAGGATGAAACAGGCCTCCGCGTTGGCCTTGGTCACTGTAAGATCCGGGGCGAGAACCAGAAAACCCGAGGAAATGGATTGCACGATTTCCTGCCCGAACTCGACTTCCTCCCGTAGCGCACGTATACATGTATCATTTTCCAGGTCACGGGCGACGATTTGCAGCAGCATACAGGCGAAGGGGCGGCTGTCCTCCGGTATTTTCTCTTCCCAACCCAGGATCAGGGTCTCGCCGGAGATAAGGACGAAACCGAGGCAACATCCCTCTCCGCACCATGTGGTCCGGTCTTTTTCCTTCAGGCGCGAAAACAGTTCGCGATGCCGGGGGCTGTCCGGGGCGTTTTGCGCGCTGCGCAGGGAGAAGGCAGGGTGTCTTTGCCGGCGTTTTGTGTATTCGAGAACAAATGGGGGAAGGACGCGCACGACAGGGGATAAGACCGCGAGCGTCTCGGTCGGGACGGAAACGGCGTTTGCCCGCTCTGCCCGATTCATCGGCCCCCCATATTTTCGTCGCTTTCCCGGAAGGTTGCAGTCGCCCGCCCCACCCGCGGACTACGGCGGTTCACGCTTGAGATGCGCCTGAGGGGGCACAGCCCGCCCAAGCGCATCGCACAACAAAGATTTGCCGCAAACCATTGCGGAGTGTCAAGCTCGCAAATCCTGTGCCGAATCAAATGCGAATTTCCCGGCTTTTGCGCTTTTGCGCGGCGGGGAAATTGTCTTTTTTCAGGTCATACATGCGTACACGGTGTCCGAAAAAAATACAATTTTTTTTTTCATAAAAACGGACGCCGCTCAACACACTTGACCGCGCAAGGGCGCGCAAGCCGCATCAACGGAAAATTACAGGAAAAACGAACGGAGATCGGCAAAGAACCGGGAGGTCGGCCCGATATTTGCTTTTTCCTCTTTGTTTGACGCGTATTTCAGCAGTTCGCAACGGCGCGTTGATCGAGCAGGGGGAATCCTCACGGCTTCCCTCTGCCCGAACGGCACAGGAGAGCTTTGTCCGCCCTCAAGCGGCAATCTCAAACACAAAAAGTTGCGGGCGATCAGCATCATTTCAAGAGAGGGAATAATGTCTCAATCAGTTCGAAAGACGGCTCATTCTCAAGGTACTTCCGCAGGGAGGGACAACGTTTTCAACCGCTTTGTGGAATGGTTTTCGGTGTGGAGCGTGAAATGGATTCCTGATTCCATGGTGTTTGTCCTTGCCCTCACCCTGGTCATATTTGTCATGGCTTTCGGGCTGACCCCGCACGGGCCTTACGAGCTGTTGCAGGATTGGATCAAGGGATTCTGGCAGCTTCTTACGTTCGCCATGCAGATGAGCATCCTTATGATCACGGGCTTTGTGCTGGCGGATTCAAAGATTGCGCGGCGCGGCATCACCAGGTTCGTCACCATGTTCAAGTCGACGCGCAAACTTCTGTTCTGGTACGGTCTGATTCTGGCCGTGGTCTGGTGGCTGCATTGGGGCATCGGCCTTATGCTCGGCATCATCATGGGCCGCGAACTGGCTGCCCGCAACAGGGGCTCCGGCCTGCACTACCCCATGATCGCCGCCATGGCCTACGCAGGCATCGTTTGCGCCGGAGGACCTTCACAGGCTCCGCCGCTGCTGGTGGCGACGCCGGGACACTTTATTGAAAAACTCACGGGTGTCATTCCCATCACGGAAACCGTATTCATGCCGCAGATGATTCTTTTGAACGTCATTCTGGTGCTGAGCCTGCCCGTCCTGTTCATGCTCATGGCCCCCGCCGGAGACAAGGCGGAGGAGATTTCCGAGGAATTGGCCGAGGAATTCCTGGCCGAGGCACCCGAGGCTCAACCGACCAACCGCACCCCGGCCGAATTTCTCAACACCTCTTTTGCCCTGCCGTTGATCATCGGCATACTCGGGCTGATCTGGGCCGCGGATTTTCTGATCAGACAGGGCATAGGCAAATTGGACCTGAATTCGCTTAATTTCATCATGCTCATGCTCGGCCTGCTCATGCACAGAAGTCTGCGCAGTTTTACGGCATCGGTGGGACGCGGCGTCATTACAGTGGGAGGCGTCATCATTCAGTTTCCGTTCTATGCCGGGATTTTCGGCATAATCTCCAATTCCGGCCTTTCCGGAGTTATCGCGGGCTGGTTTGTGAGCATTTCCAGCAAGGAATCCTTCCCGCTCATCAACTTCATCTATTCCGGCATCATGAACATCTTCGTGCCGTCCGGCGGCTCGAAGTTCGTCATTGAAGCTCCCTATACGGTTCCGGCGGCACAGCAGCTCGGCGTCGGGATTCCATACGTCGTCAACTCCTATGTGCTCGGGGATTTATGGACGAATCTCATCCAGCCGTTCTGGGCTCTGCCGATTCTGGGCGCTTTCAAAGTGCGCTTCCAGCAGATTCTCCCTTACGGCCTCACCCTGTGCATAATTTACGGCGTTGTGCTGGGGCTGGGAATTTATTTCCTGCCCTTTGTCATGTGATTCTGAAAAAAGAGGAAATTTCACTATGGGTAAGACGTTGATTACAGCGGCGATTACCGGCGCTATTCACACCCCGAGCCTTTCGGAACATCTTCCGGTAACCGAACGGCAAATTATCGACCATGCGGTGGGCGCCTGCGAAGCCGGGGCGGCGGTTGTGCATATCCACGGGCGCGACCCCGGCAACGGCCGGCCCTCGGTGGACAAAAAAATTTTGGAAACCATCCTTTCCGGCATCAAGAAACGCTGCAACGCCGTGATTTGCCTGACCACCGGCGGCGGACTCGGCATGAGCTTGGAAGAACGCGTTTCGGGGGTTTCCCTTTTCAAACCTGAAATAGCTTCCTGTAACGCCGGATCATTCAATTTCTACCTCGGTCCTCTGGCCCGGAACAAAAAGATGGCCAAGCCCCTGCACGACTGGGAAATCCCCTATCTGGAAAATACTGAGGACCTTGTATTTACAAATACTTTCAAAGGATTGCGCTATTATCTGAAAACCATGGCGGAACATGGCTCCCTGCCGGAATTTGAAGTCTACGACAGCGGAATGATCAACAACATCGCCTACCTGAAAGAGGAGGGCAGCATTTCCGGGCTTGTCTATATCCAGTTTGTTCTGGGCATCATGGGAGGGATGCCGGCCACGGTGGACAACCTGGTCTTTCTACGCCGTACGGCCGACGAGTTATTGGGCAAGGGGAAGTACGTGTGGTCCTGTGCGGCCGCGGGGCGTCACCAGTTCCCCGTGGTCGCCGCGGCTGCCGCGATGGGCGGAAACACCCGCGTGGGACTGGAGGACAACCTGTACCTGAAGCCGGGCGTGCCGGCCGAGAACAGCGCCGAGCAGGTCACGGCCGTACGCGGGATAATCGAAACGCTGGGGCGGGAAATCGCCGACCCGGATGAGGCCAGGGCCATACTTCAACTCAAAGGTTCGGACAAGGTGTGCTTCTGAATGATGCGCGCAGGCGGCCGGCTTTCTCCGCAACGCCGCTATTGATGTTGCTCCCGCGCCAGGGGCGTTACCGCCAGGCGCATACCCATTGCCCCAAGGATGGCCTGGAAACTCCGCAGTTCGGGATTTCCGGCGGGAGAGAGAGTACGGTAGAGCGTTTTGGGGTTCAGCTCCGCAGTTTCCGCCGTGTCCTTCATGCCGAAGGCCGAAGCGACACGGCGCAGGGCGAGCATAAGTTCTTCCTGGTCGCCGTCTTCAAGTACGGCGTTCAGATACTCGGCGGCATAGCCCGGGTCGTTTTTGAAGCTCTCAATGGTAGATTCTTCGTGCGAAATGTACGGCTTGCTCATTCCAATTCCTCCTTCATCCGGCGTAGAAAATCGTCCCTGCAGGCAACGGCCTTGTTGATATCCGCGTCCTGAGTACGCTTGTCGCCTCCGCACAGAAGCACGACCGACGTTTGGTCATGCAGGAAATAATACACCCGGTATCCCGGCCCCACATCGACGCGCATTTCTGAAACGCCGTCCCGGCAAAGCTTGTGGTCGCTGAAATTACCCATAGCCGCCCGGTCAATTCGCCGCAAAACGGCAATCTTGGCGCGATTGTCCCGCAGGGCATCCACCCATTTCCGGTACAAGTCCGTGCCGTCTTCGGTGATGTAATGCACTATTTCCATGAGGTGACAGTGGCTTTAGGCAAAAAATGTCAATGGTCAGGTCCCAGCCTACCTCACGGGACCCCGGCACCGGATTCCGCCGCCGGCTGCCGGGGTTACGCCGTTCTCGTCAGGATATAGTGCCGGATATTGTCCAGAAGGTCGCGTTCCGGCGAAGGCGGAAAGGACGCCAGCGCCTGCGCCGCCCCGGCAAGATGCACCCCGGCGGGTTCCCTGGCCTGTTCCGCAAAACCGCCGGCGTAGATTTCCCCGCACAAGGCTTCAACAGTCGCCTCATCAAGCCTGCCGCCCTCAAAGTCCGCGCGCAGGCGGTCGGCTTTCTCCGCAGGCAGGGAAGCGAGATACAGGAGCAGGGGCGGCGTACATTTGCCTTCCCTGAGATCTCCTCCCTTGGGCTTGCCCGTTTCTTCGCACGGGTAATAATCCAGTACGTCGTCGACGATTTGAAAGGCAATGCCCGACTCCAGGCCGAAAAGCGCCGCGGCCCGCGCCGCCTCCTCGCCTGCCCCTGCCCGGAGCGCCCCGAGTTCGCATGAAGCGCGCAGCATCCAGGCCGTTTTGCCGGTGATAATGCGAACGTAGTCTTCATGACTCAGGGAAGTGTCGCGGAGCCGGGCAAATTCGGCAATCTCGCCTTCAGCCGTGTGCATGACGGCTTCCGATACGCAGGCTGTGAGTCTCGGGTCACCGAACGACGACACCAGAAGCAGGGCTTTGGCCAGCATGGCGTCACCCGCCAGCACGGCCTGCACGGTGCCGAACAGGACATGGGCCGAGGAACGTCCCCGGCGCAGGGGGGCATTGTCGAGAATGTCGTCGTGCAACAGGGTCGCGGCGTGCAGCATCTCCACCGCCGCGCCCAGCGTATGGAGGCCGGCGTCCCGGCAACCGAAGGCGCGCCCGGTAAGCAGGGTCAACAGGGGACGCAGACGTTTGCCCCCGGACAGAAGCAAATGCTCCGCCGGGGCGCGCGCATGCTCCGGTAAATCCGCTGTATGCCTCCGAAGCTCCACGTTGATCCGGGGCTGTTCACGGGAAAGAACGGCGTCGATGGCCTCGGCGGCGCGTCGGGCTTCCTCCCGGTCGCCGCGCAGGGTGAACGACGCCTCAGGAAACGGCCCCCCGAATACGCTCGGCGGCGCGTCAGGGTTCTGCCCGGAGCGGCCGGGGTCGCTTTGTTGAGGGCAGACCTTGCCGAATGCGGCCGCCGCCGCGTCCCGGCGCTGCCCGGCTCTGCTTGGGGAGCTTTGCGGGAAGTACGGCCCTGCGGGTGCGTTGAGGGAAACCACGATGTTACGCCCGGCAAAAAAGTTCCGCGCCCAGCCAGCCTAGGGCAGCAAGGGCATCGGGCGTATTCCAGGTATGGGGGGGGCGGTATCCCGCGGCATTGGAAACAGCGCGGAATTCCGCGAAAGGGACACGCGCCGCGGCGCAGGCCAGAGCCAGAGCAAAGCCTTCCATAGTTTCCGCAAGACCTCCGCAAAGTTGCGCCGTCCGCGCCGCCAAGGCCGGGTTGCCGGATATCCCGGCCACGGTCAGCGCGGCGCCGCGCGCGCACGATTCCAGAACAGTATGCCGGCTCGCGGGAGTTTTGCCAAGCGCGGGCGCCATGCGGGCCAAGGCGGCATCCGGGTCAAGGGCAAGGCGTGAGTACACCGGCCCGGAGTCTGTGACAAGCTGTGGCAACTCTAGGGCGGAAAGGACGCCGGTCTCCTCCCGGACGCCGTATTCCGCAAGCCGTTCTTCGTCGACGGCCAGCAGGCTGCCTACCGGAGCCTTACCCAGGTCATAACTGCCGGCCAGACCCGTATTGATTACGCCGTCCGGCATCTCCCGCCGCGCGATACGCATGAAGCCGCCCAGGCATGCGCCGAGGGACAGGGCCGCCGCGACGGGCCCCACCCCGCAAATGAGCAGGTACAGGTCGCAACGGGTAAGTTTGAGAACGGGCAATGCCGTTTCCAAAAGGACGCGTTCGGGAGATTCCGGAGAGCACGCGGAGTCGCGGCGTTGCTTTTCGTCCCGCGGAGCGGCGGAGCCGGCGCGGTGTTGCGCCTCGTCACGGGGGAGGGCAAAGGGCGGACGTGCTTCGTCCGGCAGGGCGATATCGTTCCCGCCGGGCAACAAGGCAAGGGTTGCGCGCAGTTCCGAGGCTGCGGCGCAGACAAGGAGCAACGCGCCCCGCTGCGCTGCTCCGGTCGACTCCATTTCCGCGGGCTCGGCCGCAATCCCGGCGCGTCCCGCGTTCAACCGGGCTGGTCGACGCGTTTTTCCGCGTTCCGGGAAGAGCGGTTGACCAGCTTGGACAGCCGGGGCAAGGTGATGAACGTGTATACCAAGCCGGAAACGATGTACCCGAAAAGAATCAGGGGGCCGAAAATCACGGGATCAGCCACAACCAAGGCAAACAGGGCTATAGCCTGGATCATGGTGCGGAAGGGATGGGCCTTGAGAAAGCCCAGTTCCTTGAACGAAGCGTAGCGTATGCGGCTGACCATGAGGAAGGCCGTGCCTACGGTGCCGCCCAGAGCAATGCCTCCTATGCCGCCCTGCAGAACATCCGGCAGTCTGGGCGCGATAAGCACCAGACAGGCCAGGGTGCAGCCTGCCGCAGGAGTGGGCAGCCCGGTAAAAAAGCTCTTATTGGCCGTGCTTGATGCGCCGACATTGAAACGCGCGAGACGCAGCGCGGAACACACGGCAAAAAGAAAGCAGGCGGCCGTGCCGATATTGCCGAATCCCCCCAAGGCGAAGCGGTAAATCAAGAACGCGGGAGTCACGCCGAAAGAGGCAAGGTCCGCCAGGGAATCGTATTGCACGCCGAATTCGCTGGAGCCGCCGGTCCAACGGGCCACCTTGCCGTCAAGCCCGTCCATAAGCGCACTGAACAGCACCGCCTGGGCGCAGGCTTCGTAGTTCCCGCCGGCGGCCCAGATCAGGCCGAGAAAGCCGGCAAGCAGACTGGCCGTGGTAAACAGGTTCGGCAGAATGTACACGCTTTTCTTTTTGGGCAGAGGATGATCCTCCATGC
>JAITDR010000193.1 GCA_031282465.1 Desulfovibrio sp. | reverse complement strand
GCCAGAAAAACACGCCGGATGCTGATGCCGATATGCTGATAATATTCCGGCGTGTACAAGGAAATGCCGTACAGCGGGTCCGGCGAGAACCATTCGGCAAAGGTGGCTGCGGGTCCGGGGAGCTTGCTGAAAAGGGGCAGGTCCAGCATTTCCGTCAGCACATGCCAAAGGAGAACAAAGCCGCCGAGGCCGAGCAGATTCAGGTACGGCGCACGGCTGCGCAGCAGGCGCTTCAGCCCGGCAACGACCGGGCGGCAAATGCGTCTTGCGTTGCCCGCATCCCGGAACGCGGACGAGGGACCGGGATCGGCGTGAAACCGCTCGGCCCGCTCCGGGCAAAGCCCGGATACGCCGTCATAGCCCGGCCGCTCCGAGGAAACGAAAACGGAAACACTTGCGCGGCTCAAAGGCAACTCCTCATGCGGCCCGGCGTTACTTGAAAGGCGAGGCGGCGGCATCGGTGCCGGTAATATACCCCAGAGCGGCATCGGGAGAGACAGGCGTATAGCCGGCTTCCTTAAAGACCTGACGGGCCAGACTGTCGTCCACCACCCAATCTTTCAACTCGGGGACGGCGATGACCTTTTCTTTATACAGGAAGGGGGCGACGGACTTGATGTTGTCCAGTTCACGCTTGTTGAAATAAAAAGATTTCCATTCACGCACGGGATTTTTGCGGTCAACGGGCACCTTGCCGTAGATGGAATACCAGAGGACATTCAGGGGGACGCCTTTGGCATACTTGGCCACCATCTTGACGACATCGGCCTGGTTGGCGGGATCCATCAGATAACGTTGGGCTTCCAACTCCGAGCGCAGATAGCCTTTGGCCGCTTCAGGATGTTCTTTGATAAAATCTTCGCGCATGACCAGAATACCGAGGTCGGGGTTATCGCAGGCGCTGCCGTCGGCAACAATGCGCACGTCCCCTTCACCGACATTGTCGGCTATGCGCGACACCGTGGGTTCCCATGCGGAAGCCGCGTCAAGTTTTCCGGTGCGGAAGTTGGTGGCAATAACTTCAATGGACTGATTGAGATACTCTTTGGGCTTCACGTTATAACGTTCAAAAAATTTACGCAGATACTGGTCGGATGCGCTGCCTTTGGGCGCGGCGATTACCTTGCCGTCAAGCCAGCGGGCCACTTCCTCATTGCCGGAAAATTGCGGGGCATCTTTGCGCACCAGCACCAAAGAACAACGCGTTCCCTCGGACATACCCAGTGTTGCAACCATCTTGATGCGTGCCTGCTGATCCTTTGAAGCCAGGATGGTAGCAGGCATTACGCTCATATACCCGGCAACGGCCTTGCCGGCGAGCATGTTGTTGCCCACGATGGTTCCCTGCAAAGCGGGGGCAAATTCAAGTTCCGTCCCGGCAGGCATGTATTTTTTCCACAATCCGAGTTCAGCATTGACCATAACCTGATAGGATATAGTGTCGTACGGTTGGAAGCCGATAGTAAACGTTGGGGCTGCGTGTGCCCCGGAAAGACCGTAGAACAAGACAAAACCGACTACGCACAGGATCTGGTACAAACGCTTCATATATGAGCCTCCCAACCGGTTAAAACGGACACACGCCGTATTTTGGAACACGTTCGGCAAAATTTCGATTCCCGCTGTCATGCCGGGCTTATGTCGGGAAGTTGCCGCAAATACTTTCAGTTCCCGATACTTCATGAAGATTGTAGTACAACAGACAAAACGAGCCGCGAAATATTTTTTCCATATATGCTTATACGCTCACCGCATGACAACGCTCCGGACCCGAACGGACAAAAAAAGACGGAGGCAGACCATTTTTTTGCCCGGCTGTTTTTTTGCCTTGACAGAACGCCGAAAAGAGCAAATAAGTGGGAAAAGGTGGTTGAAAGTGGTAATCTGTGGCGATGCCGACGCATAAACCGCGGGAGTTCGCATGTATTTTCGCGGCCGCAACCTGCGCAGCCTCGATCCCAAAGGGCGGATGACGCTTCCCCCGGAATTCCGGGAGACGCTGCTCAGCCGCAGTCCCGGCGGCAGGGTGATGCTCACGACCTACGACCGGTGCATTGTGGGGTTTCCTCTGCCGGACTGGGAGCGTTTTGAGGACGGCATGCACCGCATCAAGGGCGGTTCCGAGACGTTGCGGGATTTTCGCAGGCTGGTGATAGGCGGGGCCAGGGACACGGCCGTCGATGCCCAAGGGCGCATCCTCCTGTCCCGCGACCACCTGCACTATTCGAATATAGAAAACGACGCGGTTCTCGTAGGTCAGGGACCGCGCTTCGAGATATGGGAACCGTCCCGGCTCGAAGCGGCTATGAACCGCGATTTCACCGGCGTAGCTGCGGAAATGGCGGAAACGGGCATGGATTTCGTGTTTTAGCGCGTTTTCGCAAAAGAAAGCGCTCGGGCGTGCGCGCGGACGGACGCCGCGCAAGGCCTTTGTGCCGTTCAGCGCCGGAGCGGGCGCAGCCGGGAGAGTACCATGCGGAACATGACGGTGGAAGGAAACGCCGGGGAACGGAACAACGGCGCGCAAACCGTCCGCAGGGCAGGCTTGCATGTGCCGGTGCTGGAGGATGAGGTGCTGTCCTTTTTCGAGCCTGCGCCGGGCTTTCGTTGCCTGGATGCCACCCTCGGCCTCGGCGGACACAGCGAAGCCCTGTTGCGCAAGGCGCGCGACGCGGGCGTGCCGGACGTGCAGGTGCTGGGCGTGGACCGCGACGCCGAATCCCTGGCCCTGGCGCAAATACGGCTGGAAGCCTTCGCGCCGGCGGTGCATTTCCGGCACAGCCTCTTTTCCGAATGTGCCGGTGCTCTGGCCGACCTGGGATGGGACGGGGCGGATTTCGTGCTGGCCGACCTCGGGGTGTCCTCCCTGCAACTCGACTGCCCCGAGCGGGGGTTCAGCATGAAGGCCGATGCGCCGCCGGACATGCGCATGGACCGGAGCCGGGGCAAAAGCGCCGCCGATTTGATCAACAGCCTGTCGGCGCGGGATTTGCGGGGAATCATCAGAGATTGCGGCGAAGAACCTCTGGCCGGGCGCATAGCGGGGGCCATAAGCACGGCGCGGGACGAGGGACGCATACGGAGCGCCCGCGACCTCGCGGGCGTCGTGGCCGGAGCGTACCCGCCCGGCAGGCGGGCGGCGGCACGCCGGCATCCGGCCGTGCGCACCTTCCAGGCCCTGCGCATGACCGTCAACGACGAACTCGACGAACTGAGGCGTTTTTTGCGCGCCGCGACCGGTCTGCTGCGCCCCGGAGGGCGGCTGTTGGTTATTGCCTTCCATTCTCTGGAAGACCGCACGGTCAAACATTTTTTTCGGGAGCAGGCGGATGGATGCCGTTGTCCGCGTGATGCGCCGGTTTGCTCATGCGGGCTGACGGCGACCTTGCGCATTCTGACCGGCAAACCCGTGCGCCCCGGCGCATCGGAAACGGCCGTGAACCGCAGGGCGGCAAGCGCCCGCCTGCGCGTCGCGGAGCGGCTCGGTGCCTGACGCGAAACAGGAGGCCGGCGCCGAGCGAAGCAAGGCCGGGCGCGGTTCCGTGCTGCCCCTGGTGCTCTCCGGGGCCTTTCTGGCGGCGCTGGCCCTGTCGCTGGTCTGGCTGAACATTGAGCGCACCAAGCTCGCCTACAGGTCGCGCAACCTGCAACGGGAACTGGAACAGGCTCTGGATCTCGGCGCCAAACTGAAGGTGGAACGCGAACACCTGTTGTCGCCGCATGAATTGGGCAAAAAAGCGGAAGCCCTGGGGCTCGGGCCGGCCAAACCGGGGCGCATCCGCAGAATGGAATCGGGTACACGGCCTGAAAAGGCCGCAGGGGAATGATTGTGTTCAGTCGCCGCACGACAAGGGAAGCCCGGCCGGCGGCACGGGTGGAGCGCGCGCCGCGGGCGAGGCGCGCGGACCGGACATGGCGCGCGGACCGCACGGGACGCGCCGTCAAGCGGCCCGTCGCGCGCCGCTCCGCCCCGGTCCCGGCGGCGCGTCCGGCCGTCGAGTCCGGGCCGGGGTTCCTGTCCCGCACGGACTGGGGCCGTGTGCGTCTGTGGCTTGTCGGCTCCTTCTTTATCGTGATCTGGGGGGCGCTCTGGGTCAGGGCCTACTATCTGCAGATGGTCATGGGCCCGGAATATGCCGCCATGGCGCGCAAACAGCACACCGCCAAGGAAACGGTCCGGGGCATGCGCGGCAGAATCACGGACCGTAACGGCAACGTCCTGGCCATGAGCCTGGAGTGCGACTCGGTGCGCGTCGACCCGTCGCGCGTGCAGGACAAAAAAGATACCGCCCTGAAACTTGCCGCCGCCCTCGACATGAACGCCGATAAAATCCTGAACGCCGTGGACGGAGGAAAACAATTCGTCTGGATCAAACGCAAGGCGGATTTCCAGACCGCGGAAAAAGTGCGCGCCCTCAAACTGCCCGGCGTCTACCTGGAGCAGGAAACGGAGCGCATCTACCCCTACAGGCAGTTGGCCGGGCAGTTGCTCGGCTTTGTGGACACGGACGACCGGGGCATAGAAGGGCTGGAAAAATCCCTTGACGACGAGCTGGCGGGACGCGCCGTCACCAGGACCGTGGAACGCGACGCCTCCGGCCGACGGCTGACGATGCCGGGTACGGCGGACCTCGTGGATCTGCGCGGGCGCGACATACGTCTGACCCTGGATACGCAGATACAGTTTTTCGCCGAGGAAGCCCTGGCTGAACAGGTGGAAAATTTCGGCGCGCGCTGGGGCGGTTGCATCGTCACGGATGTCCCGTCCGGGGAAATCCTGGCCTGGGCTCAGTATCCCTTTTTCGACCCCAACAATATCGGCGCCTCCCCTCCCGCCGTACGCCGCAACCGTCCGGCAGCGGACATGCTGGAGCAGGGCTCGACGATTAAGAGTTTCCTCATCGCCGCGGCTCTGGAAGAAAAAGTTGTCACTCCCTCCACAACAATCAACTGCGAAAAGGGTTTGTGGAAGCTGGGGCGCTTCATGCTGCACGACACGCATCCTTACGCGAATTTGAGTGTGGAGAAAATTCTGCATGTTTCCAGCAATATAGGGGCGGCGAAGATTGGGTTGAAACTGGGGAAGGAGAAATATCACCGTTACTTGAAACACCTGGGTTTCGGCGAACGCACGGGTTTGCCTCTGCCCGGCGAATCCAAGGGCATACTGCGTCCGGCCGCCCGCTGGGCGGAAATAGATCTGGCCACAGCCTCGTTCGGACAGAGCTTTTCCGCCACCCTTGCCCAAATGGCCAAGGCATACCTTGTGCTGGCGGGCGGCGGGGTTAAACGCGACCTGAAACTGCTTATGGACGACGGCCCTGAACAGTTGCCCGACAAAGCCGAGTTCGGGCGGAGTGCGGAAGCTGCGTCGGACAACGGCGCCTCCGGGCAAAGCTTGGAGCGGCTTTCGGCCGAAATCGCGTCCGGACGGGACCCGGAACGGCCGGGACGCTTTGAAGTCCCGGCGGGAGCGGCCCGTGCGGATGATTTGATTTTTTCCCCGTCCACCATGAAAGAAATCAGGAACATGTTGCGTGAGGTGGTGGAAGAGGAAGGCGGCACCGGCAAACAGGCGCGCATCCCCGGTCTGGTAGTCGGCGGCAAGACCGGCACCTCACAGAAGGCCGATGCGACGGGCAAATACGGCAAAGGGCGGGTCGGGTCCTTTGTGGGCATGCTGCCCATCGAGAACCCGCGTTACCTCATCTGCGTGCTGCTGGATGAGCCGACCAAGGCGCAGTACGGCGGCGTGGTCGCCGCGCCCGTCTTTCGCCATGTGGCCATGAGTACCATGGCGTATCACGGTATTTTGCCTTCGGACGAACCCCCGGCGTTGCAGGCCGCCCCCTCCGGAGACGCCGCGCGACGCGCGACGGGCGGCAAGGCCGGATCCGGCGGAAAAGTCGCTCAAGGGAACAAAAAACGCGAATCGGCCAAACAAGCGCAGTCCCAAGCGCAACTCCGGACACAGCCTCCGCTGCAACCTCCGGCGTCCCCCGGCGCGCAGCCCTCGGTGCAAGCGCCGGCGCCGCCTTCGGCGCAACCCTCGACGCAGCCTCAGACTCAGCCTCAGGCACAGGGCAAGGAGGGTAAACGCTCATGATCGACAGTATTTCCCTTGATGCGCTGTGCGGGCGCGTGCGGAGCGGGCGTATCCCGGTCGTCGCGCATTCGGCGGACGCCGTCGCGGGTTGTGTATACGCGGTGCTGCCCCCGGCCCTGCCGGCGGGCAAGACCGCCGGCGCGCCCGGCGGAGAGCGTTTTCTGCCGGAAGTGCTGCGGGTCGGTCCCGCGGCGGTTCTCTGCGCGCCGGAGCATCTTCCGTTGCTGGAAAGTCTGTCGAGGTCCGTACCGCGCAGCCCCGGACAAAACGCCGGCACGTCGTTGTCCGTGGCCGCCGTCGACGACCCGCGCGCCGCCCTCGGCCGTCTGGCCTGCGCCCTTTACGACACGGACCGGAACTGCCCTGAAGTCATCGGCATAACCGGCACCAACGGCAAGACAACGACAAGTTGGCTGTTGGAAAGCCTGCTGCGCGCGCACGGTTGCGAAGTGGGCGTCATCGGCACGATAAGCAGACGTTGGCCGGGTTACGAGGAGGAATCGTCCCTGACCACGCCGGACTGCCTGACCCTGCATTCCATGCTGGCGCGTATGCGCGCTGCCGGCGCGCAATACGCCCTTATGGAAGTGTCCTCGCATGCACTGGACCAGAAACGCGTCGCGGGCGTGCCTTTCACGGCGGCCCTGCTGACCAACCTTACCCAGGATCACCTGGATTACCACGCGGATATGGAGGAGTATTTCCGGGCCAAAGAAAAGCTGTTTCTGCCTCCGGAGCGCGGCGGGACGCCGTCTGCGGACAAGCGGAAAGCGGCGAACGCGGACGACCCCTACGGACGCAGACTGCTCGAGTCCTTTCCCGATGCCCTGGGCTTCGGTTTGTCGGAAAACGCGACCGGGAGACCGGAGGGGAACCTGCTGCGCGGACGCGTTCTGTCCATGAGCCGGGAGGGACTGTTGTTGTCCATGCGTTACGAGGGCCGCGAATGGCAACTGCACTCGCCTTTGGTCGGCGATTTCAACGCCCTGAATCTGCTCGGGACACAGGCGACGGGCTTGATTTTGGGCATGACGGCGAAGGATTTCTCCGCGTTGTCCACCTTTACGGGAGTGCCGGGCCGGCTGGAGCGCGTGCCCAACGGGCGCGGCCTGCATCTTTTCGTCGACTATGCCCACACGCCGGACGCTCTTACCAAGGTTTTGAGCGCCCTGCGCGCCGCCGGTTTCGCCCGCGTCGTGACGGTGTTCGGTTGCGGCGGCAACCGGGA
>JAITDR010000012.1 GCA_031282465.1 Desulfovibrio sp. | reverse complement strand
TAACAAAAACATGGTAAGCCCCAGGCTTTGCCTGGGGACTCACAAAGTTCGACTTTTCCAGAAGGAGTGGCACCATTTGATATATAGTTTCGTGAAATCCACCACACGCAGGAGTTTAGGTACAACTTGAGGCGACCAAACACAGACGGCATTTACGCGACATTTGGCAGCAGCAATTGGAAATTCCCACCATCCGACGGATTGAGAACTCTTCTGCCTTTTGTCTTTGCCGCTTTGAGCGGCTACTGCTATCTCAAGCCCCCGGCTTTGCCGGGGGTACATGACTCGCCCAGCCGGTACTTTTCCAACCAAGGTTTGAGTTGTTCCGCGTCCAGACGGCGCAAACGGCTGCCCTCCGCCGTCTTTTCGCAGACCAGCACAGCCTCGGGCATATCCGTCATCGCGTCCACCAAGATATCGGAATGGGTCGTGACGATAAGCTGCATGCGGCTTGAGGCATCCTTTAGCAAGTCGGCGACCGTGGGCAGAATATCAGGATGCAGGCCGAGTTCGGGCTCTTCAATGCAAACCAGCGGAGGCGGCGTCGGGTGCAGCAGAATGGTGAGCAGACTCAAATACCGTAACGTGCCGTCCGACAGTCTGGTCGCCGGAATGACATTACGGCCTTCCTGAAAGAATACCTGAACGGTCCCTCCTTCAACGCGTACGTCATAATCATCAATGCCGTCATAGAGTTTCCGAAGGGCGTCCAAAAGGCGTCCTTTTGCCTCGTAGTCCCGGCGAAGTTTGTTCAGGACCAGCGCGATATTGCTTGCGTCCGGCTCAAGCCAATGGTTCGGCAGATCCGTCTTCTGCGGTTGCCGCGTCGCCGCGTAGCGGCCGAATGTCCAGTCCCGGTAGATGCGAATCTTGTCGAATTCCTCCGCAAGATAGGTGATTTCCAGATATTGTTTCGGGTCTTTACGTTGAGCCAGGATGGATTTTTCCGGATCAATCTTAATTACTTCCGATGTTCGCTTATTATTTTCTCCATTAATGCTGTTTTTTGCGTACCCAGCTCCGCCGGAATAGACGCTGTTGACGGCTTGTATCGGCTCATCATCCTCGTTGATGATTTTTCCCAACGCCACATCCTTTAATGGATAGCCGATAATTTCACTCTTGATATAAAAGCGCTGTATATATTCTGAAAACGATAGCTCATAGAGAAGGAAATTTTTCTTCTTATCGAAGGGAAAGTCAAATATGATCCTGATTTCAGCCGAGTTCAGCCGATCCGTATCGTTTTTATGCAGCCATTCATCAATCCCTCCGCCTTCACGGATGGGTTTATTGACCATACCGGGAGTGTTGCGGATAAGCTCTATAGCCTCCAGCAAGTTGGACTTCCCCGAACCGTTCGGCCCAATCACAATATTCAGCGGTCCCAGGGAGACAGGGTTCTGCTGTCCGCCATAGCTCAGGAAGTTCCTCAGAGTGATTCCGTTGATAAACATAAACTTTCCTGAACGAGCCGTAACCGGGTAAGATATATGCAATGCCGCATTATAGACTTTTTGGCTTGAATGCGCCGGTCCCGACTTGTCTCCGCATGGCGTCCTGTCGACGGCATGTCATCCCTGTCGGCAGCATGTTATCCTTGACACGGCTTATGCGGCAAGTGTTTACTGCACCGCGCCCGTAATCCGTTACGGCAATGTTTTCCGGCATCTGCCGATAGCGGAGGAGGGCAGGGCGGCGCAGCCGCCCGCGAACCCGACATAAACGGCAACGGCCCGGCAGAGACGCGGAGACAGGCAAATGGCCAGGATTTTTTACGGCGTTCAAGGTGACGCCAACGGGCATATCAATCGTTCCCTGTCCGTTGCCGAGCTGCTTTCCGGGCACGAAGTGTTGTTCGCGGGCGGCGGCGCGGCCGCGCGGGCGCGGGATGCCGGCTTCGCCTTTGAGGAACTGCCGCTTGTCGGGATGCTGGTGCGCGACAACTCCGTGCAATGGGTGCCGACCATCGCCAACTTCATCGGCAAACGCGCTTCCGCAACGCGTTGGATGCACCGCCTTCAAGAAATCATCACGGCCTTTGAGCCTGATCTGATTCTTACCGACAACGAATATTTCACCCCGCGGGCAGCTGAGGCTCTGGGCAGACCATGTTACAGCCTCGACCACCAGCACGTGCTGAGCAGAACCCGCCACACGCCGCCGCCGGGGCAGACAATCCCCAGACTCACGGCAACAGGCATCATGCGCTTTTTCCTGCCCGGACTGCAAGGGCACCTGATTATATCTTTTCACCGCCCACCGCTTGTCGACCCGCACAACGACGCGATTTTCGGCACAGTTCCGCGCCCCGACGCCCTGGCCGTGCAGCCGGAAACCGGTGAACACGCCCTTATGTATGTGCCCGGCTGCGATGTGGATAAAATTCGAAACCTGTTCGGCCGGCGTAAGCGCGAATACCGTATTTACGGTCTGGGAGAACGACCGGGACAGGGAAATCTCATCTTTCGCAAGCCCGGCAGGAGACGTTTTCTTGAAGATTTTGCCTCGGCGGCGTATGTAGTCGCTTGCGGAGGCCACGGCCTGTTGACTGAAGCCCTGCTTTTCGGCAAGCCCTGTCTCCTGTTTCCGGGCCGCTTTCTGTACGAACAGTTCTGGAACTGCCATTTCGTTCGGGAAAAGGGCTTCGGGCGGTATTATACGAGTTTTGTCATTGACCCGAAGGAAGTGGATGCCTTTGAAGTCTCGCTGGAGGCCTGCCGAACGCGTATCGCGGCCGAGGACTGCAACGGACGCACGGCGTTGAAAGCGCATTTGGAAAGTCTGCCGGGCATGTCCGCCCGGTGATAACCGATTGAATGATTGCCGGGATCGGCATTGCAAAGGCGGGAGGATGACCGGAAAAGCAGTTGTCGCGCCCGGCGTTGTTCTGAAAAACGCCCTCAAGGTCCTGACTCGGCCCTGGATGCTCGCGCGTTTGGCACGTCTGGAAGCCGACAAGGTTTTCTTCGATTGGTTGCGCCGCAACCCCGCCGACGGCCGGGCCGCGGGCATCCGGCAGCTTTCCGTCCGCATCACGGACCGCTGCAACCTGCGCTGCCACACCTGCGGCCAATGGGGCGACAAAGGGTTTCTGCACGGCGAATCGTTGCGGGAACTGACCGCCCGTGAACTTCCGCCCGAACGCTATATCGCGCTTCTGGACGATCTGGTCGCCCACGGACACCGCCCTACGGTCTATCTTTGGGGCGGCGAACCCATGCTCTACCGGGGCAGTCTGGATATACTGGAGCACGCGACCCGCCTGCGCATGCCCGCCATGATCGCCACCAACGGCACAGGATTGGAAGCATCTGCCGCACGGATTACGGCCATGCCCATGCTCTTGCTCCAAGTGTCCGTTGACGGACACGATGCGGCAACGCACAACGCGGCCAGGCCGGCGGCGGGCAAAGGCGACAATTTCCGCGCTGTCCGCGACGGTCTTGCCGCCGTCAACGCGGAAAAAACCCGCCGAAAAAGCAAACTGCCGCTCACGGCCGCGCTCACTACCGTTTCCACCGCCAACGCGCAGCATCTGCTGGATATTTTCGAAGCCTTCAAAGACTCCGTCGATCTTTTTGTATTTTATCTTTCCTGGTGGATAGACGAAGCCTCGGCCGAGTCCCACGATGCCGATTTTTCACGACGCTTCGGCTTTACCCCCAAACTGCACCGGGGCTGGATCGGAGACTGGGTGAACAAGGACGCGAAAGTCCTTGCCGAGCAACTCCGGGAGTTGGAGCGCCGGTCGGCAGGTCCGGCCGCGCCCGCCGTCAACATTCTTCCTCGACTCACGTCGGCCGACGACCTGCGCGAATACTACGGCAACCACGCGGCAACCTTCGGGTTTGACCGTTGCATCTCCATTTTTCGTGCGGTGGAGCTTGACTCCGACGGCGACATGTCGCCCTGCCGGGATTACCACGACTACGTCGTCGGCAACGTGCGCGAGGCGACCGTCACGGAACTCTGGAACAACGCGAAATACCGCGCCTTTCGCGCAAGCCTGAGCAAAGACGGCCTGATGCCGGTATGCACCCGCTGTTGCGGGCTCATGGGGTACTAATCCGCATGCCGGGGGAACGCGCTCACGTCCGGACGGCCTATGTCTCCCTCTGGCTGCCCCTTGCCTCGGAAACCTTTATCTACTACGAGGCGGAAGCCCTGTACGACCGAGGTTTTCCCGTCAGCGGATTCAGCCTGTACGGCCCTTGCGGCAAAGAGCTCGGCCCGAGGTTGCGGCACGGCAGGTTGCTCGTGGAACACTTGGGCGCGGCATCTTTTTTGTGCATCTGCGCCGCCGTACTCCGGGGCATAATCACCCGGCCCCGCGTCAGCGCCGGGATACTCAGGGATATTGTCTTCCGCCGCCGGCGGGACGTGGAGCAACAACTGGAAAACACCTGGGCGGCGCTCTGCGGTTTTTATCTGGCCGAACGCTGCAAGGCACTGAACATCGGGCACCTTCACGCGGCATGGGCCTGCGGTCCGGCTGCAGCCGCCTGGACGGCGTCCCGGCTCACCGGGATTCCCTTCTCCATGAACTGCCTTGCCGGAGACATTCGTCCGCCGGACGGCGCGTTGGCCGAAAAACTGCAAGCCGCCGTCTTTGCGCGCGTCGACGCCTCGCACAACCTGCCCTATCTTGCGCGATTCGATCCGGCAGGCGCCGCGGCCGGAAAACATCATCTCATCTACAACGTGTGCACACTGCCCTCGGAACGCACGGCGGAAGCGCCCATGCGTCCGCCCCTGCGCCTGCTGGCAGTCGGCCGCCTTGTGGAAACCAAAGGCTTTCAATATGCCGTTGAAGCGCTCAAGATACTGACTGACGGAGGTCTGGAGGCCGAACTCACCGTAGCCGGCTCCGGCGCGTGGGAGAAAAAACTCAAACAGCAGGCACAGGCGTCGGGAGTGGAAGCCCGGACGCATTTTCCAGGCTTCGTCGCCCATGAAGATTTGCCGGAACTGTTGCTCGCCGCGGACGTCTTTCTCATGCCCTGCTGCCTCGCCGGGTCCGACGGCAAAGGCGACGGGCTGCCCACAGTGATCATGGAAGCCCTGAGTCACGGTCTGCCCGTGATAAGCACGCCGGTATCCGGCGTGGGCGACGTGATTCGTCACGGCGAAACAGGGCTGCTTGTGCCTGAACGTGATGCCGCCGCTCTGGCCGACGCCGTGCGTGTGCTCGTTTCCGACCGCCCCGGCGCTCTGCGCATGGCCGCCCGAGGGCGGGCGCTGGTCGGAGAAATGTTCAATACGGACGCGAATCTCAAGCGGCTCGCGGCGCTTTTCGACGCAAGCCGCGCGGAAGGTACGACACCGCCGTGACCCTTGCTCTGTGTCTGCTGATCGCCGCCTGGGCGCAAGCGGCGCTTTTGTACTGCGGCCTGTGTTTGGATACGAAGCGCCTGCACAAGGCGTTCCGGCTTTCCGCCCTGCCTGCTCCCCGGCCTTTGCCGCCTGTGGCCGTGATGATCCCCGTGACCGGGTACAATCACGATACGGAAGCGGCCCTGCGCAGCCTGCTTGAGCAGGATTATCCCAACCTGACGGTCTGTCTCGCCGTATGCGGCATCACCGACCCCGCATACGCGCCGGCCTCGGAACTGAGCGCCCGCTACGCGCACGCGCGCCTTGTGCATGCGCCGGAAGCCGTCCGTTCGGGACAGAAAAATCAAAACCTGTTGTCCTGTCTTGAAGCCGTCGATCCGGACACGGCCGTCTATGTGTTCTGCGACGCCAATCATCGCGCGGAACCCGACTTCATCCGCAAGCTTGTTCACCCCATCCTGCTCGACCAAGCCGATTTTTGCACGGGATACCGGCGTTCGCGCCTGTATACGACGGAACCGCCCACAACGGCGTTTCACGCAATCAACCGTTTCATGCTTTTTCTTCAATCGTTGCCGTTTTTCACGCAACCTTGGGGCGGCGCCACCGCGGCGCGCGCTGCGGCATTCAAGCGCCTCGACGTAGCCGGACTATGGCGGCGGACGGTGGTGGACGACTCCGCTCTGGCAGGTCTGCTGGGCAAAAAAGGCATCCCCGTTCTGTTTTGTCCGGACGCCCTGTTGGAGAGCAGCGCCCGTTCGGTGACCCGGAAAACTCTGGACGAGTGGCTTTTCCGCCAGCTTTTTTATCCCAGAGTGTATACCTTCGGAGCCTGGCTGCTTATCGGCTTTTGTCTTACCTGGTTTGCCGCCGCCTGCGCCGCCTGTCCGTATGTCTTGGTCCTTGTCGTGCGGGGCGGCGTGTCGTTCCCGATGCAGGCGGCCGCTCTGCTTGTCCTCTGCGGGCAGATACTGCTGCAGGAACTGCTGCGCCGCCGCGTTGCGGCCGATTGTCCGAGAAGCGCGTGGCTCAAAGGGCTTGCGGTTGCGACAGCGGCGCTTTTCGGCAACTATGCGCGAACCGTCACGGGCAGGAGCGTAGTCTGGCGCGGCATACGCTATGTCCTGGGGGGGGACGGACGCGTACTCGGCGTGAAGAGAGCGGGAAACGAGGAATAGCCGAAAACGGGCCGGTCCAGGACCCTCTTGCTTTCGGGTCGGCAACAAGGTAAGCCTCCCGCATGCCCGCATCCCCGAACAGAAAAATCGGATGCGGCAATCCACAGCCGTCCCTCTGCCGGCAGCGCAAAGGACATCGTGATGAATCCGTCGGAAATTTTCATTCGTCGTCCGGTGGCCACCACCCTGATTATGCTCGGCATTATGGCGGCCGGCATCATGGGCTATCGACTTTTGCCGACAGCCGCCCTGCCGACTGTGGATTTCCCGACGATAGGCGTGATTGTGGATTACCCCGGAGCAAGCCCGGAAACAATGGCGTCTTCGGTGGCGACGCCTCTGGAAAAACAGTTTTCCACCATAGCTGGCCTGGATTCCATGATTTCCGTGAGCAATCTCGGCCGGACGCGCATTACCCTGCAGTTTGCCCTGGAACGGGATATCGACGCCGCGGCTTTGGATGTGCAGACGGCCATCTCCGCGGCCATGCGGCGTCTGCCGGCCGACCTGCCGACGCCCCCCGCGTTCAGAAAGGTGAACCCCGCCGACTTGCCCGTCTTTTATCTCGCCATGTACTCGCCCACCATGCGCTTGACGGATGTCAACGAGTACGCCGAAAATCTCGTGGCCCAGCGCCTGTCCACAGTCAAAGGCGTCTCCCAGGTCTCCGTGTACGGCCAGCTCAAGTACGCCGTGCGCGTGCAGGTAGACCCGGAAGCCGTCGCCTCGCGCAACATAGGCATAGACGAGATAGCCGCCGCCCTACAGGAAGGCAACTCCAACCAGCCCGTCGGTTCCCTGAGCGGCAGAGTGCGCGAATACACGGTGCAAAGCTCCGGAGCTTTGTACAAGGCGGACGAATACAAACCGCTGATCGTCGCCGGGAGAGGCGGCGCACCCGTGCGCCTGTCGGAAATAGCAACGGTCATCGACAGCGTGGAAAACGACCGCAGAGCCGGATGGTACAACGAATACCGCGCCTTTACCCTGGCCATCGAACGC
>JAITDR010000122.1 GCA_031282465.1 Desulfovibrio sp. | reverse complement strand
CATGACCCGCTGGACCACTACAACAGCAACTCCATGATACTTTGGGGAAGAAATCCCGTTTCCACGAACATCAGCCTGTGCGCGGTCATGGCCGATATCCGCAAGCGAGGGGGCAAGGTCGCCCTGGTCGATCCCGTGCGCACCCGCACTGCCGCGCAGACCGATCGGCATATAGCGCCGCGCCCCGCCTCCGACGCCTTTCTGGCCCTGGATGTGGCCGGACGCATCCTGCGGTCCGGCAAGGCCGATTTGGATTTCATGCGCGCCCGTACAGAAGGCTGTGAAGAATACCTCGCCCTTGTCGGACGTTTTACCCCGGAGGCATTGGAACATTACCACGATGTGCCGCGCGCGGACGTGGAATTTCTGACGGAGTTGCTGCTGCGCTACAAGCCGACGTCCATTCTCCTGGGCTGGGGCCTGCACCGCCATGAGTACGCGCACTATGCCGTCCGGGCCGTTGACGCCCTCGGCGCCCTTGCCGGCATCCTCGGCATCCCCGGCGGCGGGGTGAGCCAAGGTTTTGAGGAATACGGCCCTTACGACCCGCAATACTGGGGCGACCACCTCAATCCGCCCCGGCGTACCATCCTCATGCCGGCCGTGGGCAGGGAACTCCTCGCCGCACGGAACCCGCCCGTGCGTATGATCATTGTCGGCGCATCCAATCCCGTCTGCATGGCGCCCGACTCCGCAAGCGTGGCCGCAGCCCTCCGCCGGGCCGAAATGGTAGTATACATCGGGCATTTTCTGGACGACACAGCGGAATGCGCCTCGATTTTTCTACCGGCGACCACCTTTCTTGAAGAAGACGACGTGGCGGCCGGTTACGGGCACAATTATGTCGGCGGCGTCAACAAGGCCGTCGTGCCGTTGGGCGAATGCCGTTCGGAGTTCGACATTTTTCAGGATCTGGCCCGGCGTTTCCCCTTTGCCGCCGAATATTGCCGTCCGCGTGAAGACTGGCTGTATGATGTTTGCGCGCCGTTGCGGGCGCAGGGTTGCCGGCTTGAAGACCTGAAACGCGGACCCTTCCGCCTGAACGCGCCCATGGTGCCGTACAGCGGCGGCATTTTCCCCACTCCTTCCGGAAAATTCCGATGCCTGACCGACTTGGACCCGTCGTTCATGGACATGCCGCGTGTCGCCGGGAGAGGGGTGCGACCGGATGAGGCCGCCCCGGCCCCGTCGTTCATAGACGTGCGGCGGGAGTCCGCCGTGCCTTGCCCGGAGGAACGGCCGGGCCGCAGGGTTGACCGAAGCGCCGATGCGCCTGAGACGGCCGGACTCTGCCCGGAGGAACGGACCGGCGGGCGCGCTCCCCGTGCCGGGAGCGAGGCGGATGCGTATCCCTACGTCCTCATGAGCGTGGCTCCCCATGCCTTCCTCTGCTCGGAGCGCACGGCGGGCGAACATTCCGCGTTGCCTCCTGCAGCGTTGTCCCGCGCCGAGGCCGAACGCCTCGGCCTGCGGGACGGTGATCCGATCCGCCTTGAAAACAGCGCCGGAAGCGTGACGGCCGAACTTAAAACCGTCGAAGGACAACGCCGGGACATCGTCGTGGTCGAGCGCGGCGGTTGGATGCAGTGCGGGCACGGCCTGAACCGGCTCACTTCGCCCATCCCGAGCAAGGTGGGCAACGGCACGCCCTATTATGACGCCCGCGTGACCGTTCGTCCTTTTTCGAAGGACGGCGACGCGCCGCTGCGCCTGCTTGTTCTGGAAAATCACGGCGAAGCCCCCGGAGGGGCCTTCTGCAAAGCCCTGAAGCGCCGGGGCGCGTTTCTCGACGTCTTGCGCCCGCAGCAAGACGCCCTGCCCGCGGATTCCGGAGACTACGCCGCGCTGGTCGTCCTGGGCGGGCCGCAAGACGCCTATGATGATGCGGCGTCGCCGTTTTTACGGGCGGAAACGGCCCTGATGCGCGCCTTTGACGCGGCGGGCAAGCCCGTGGCCGGGATTTGTCTGGGGGCTCAACTGCTGGCCCGCGCGCACGGCGGAACGGTCGCGCCCATGGAGTTTCCGGAATTCGGCTTTACCCGCCTGACCGTCACCCCGGAAGGGCGGGACGATCCCGTACTCCGGGATCTGACCCTGCCCCTGCTCATGGAGTATCATCAGGACACCTTTACCCTGCCGCCGGGCGGGGTCCTGCTGGTGCGGGGCGAGGCGTGCGCAAACCAGATGTTCAAGGTGGGCGCGTGCTCCTACGGCTTCCAATTCCACCTGGAAGCGGAGGCGGGCACGCTTGCGGCGTGGATCCGGGAGATGCGCGAAGGGCGTTCTTATATCTATGAAAAATGGAAGACGCGTTTCGACATGCGTCTTCCGGAGACATGGCTGGAGGACCTCCCGGTGTTGAGTCGGAATTCCGCTCTCTTTTGCGAACGCGCGGCGGGCAACTGGCTGAAGCTCGCCGGCAGGGACGCGGCAGGCTTGCGCGGTGCCCCGTAAGCGCATCATGCAAGGGAGCAATCGGTATTTTTTATTCTTCCCCGAGCAACGTGATTACCGCATCGGTCTGAGCAGGCGCGGGGCCGAACATGTCCGCCGGCGTCAGAGGCTGTCGCTGATCATGCCCACGGGCCGGAAGGCGTCGCCGGGCAGGGTCAGAGCCCTGTCTATCTGCCGGAGCACGGCGTCGCGGTCATCGGGCAGGCGGCCGCGCACGGGGGCGAAGTTCAGCCAATGGTCGCTGAGCAGCAAGCCGTTGCCCGTGAGCCTTTCAACCAGCATGCGCAGTTCGTCCAGAACGCCGTGCGGGTCGGAAAGCTTCAGTCTGCCCTGCAGGAATTCGTCGCCGAGTTCGGTGCCGGGCATGGGCGAAAAGGTGCGTATGCGTATGAAATCCGGGTCGGCGGCGTTCAGCACGGCGGCGCTGTCTTCGGCGTGCCCCTTGCGCATCTCGTCGCCGCCCAGCCCGGCCAGGTAATACATGCTCAGTTCAAAACCGGCCTCGCGCAGCAGCCGGCCCGCCTCTGTCTGTTCACGCATGGTGGTCCCCTTGCGGACCAGGCAGAGCAGGGGGTCGTGGCCGCTTTCCATGCCGCAGTGGATGCGGGAAAGACCGGCGTCGCGCAGTTCGCGCCATTCTTCAAGGCTCTTGTGGGCGGCGTACTGCGATGCGCCGTACGCCGTCACGCGCTCCAGGCCGGGAAAGGTTTCCCGTATTTTTCGCAGCACGCTCAGAAGCTGCGAGGTCCGCATGACGATGCTGTTGCCGTCGGCCAGAAACAGCGTGCGCGGCGGGGAGTCGCCGTACAGTCGCCCGGCCTCCTCAATGTCCCGCAGGATGTCCGCGACCTTGCGGATGCGGAAACGCTTGGCCTTGTACATGTTGCAGAAGCGGCAGCGGTTGTGCGGGCAGCCTATCGTGCTCTGGATGATGAGGCTCTCCCCTTCCGAGGGCGGCCGGTATATCATGCCTTCGTAGCGCATGGGTATCCTTTGTTGACGTTACGGGGTTCGGAAAACATAAAACCCGGAACGCGGGAGTCAAGGGCGCCCGTTGTATTTTCCCGCCGGCGCATCCGTTTGCTCCTTTTGCACCGGGTTATTGACGCCCGCCTACAATCGGCATAGAGCTTATGACCTGTACGCGCCGCCCGCGTGCCGTGACCGTGCGTCGCGACGTACGGCGTGTGCGCCTTTTGCCGGGGAGTTTGTTCGTTTTGAATCCTTCCGACACGCACTATGAGCAGAGCCCGCATCTCTTTGATGATACAGGCGATGCCGAACAAGCCGGCCGGCATGACCGGGCGGCTTCTTTGTCTTCCGACGGCAATGCCGCGCGCGACAAAGGCGCGGGGCGGGGCGGCAAAAAAATCAAGTTGCCGGGCAACTCCCCCCACGCGGGCTATTTCATGCCCATGTTGGAAAGCCTCGCCGCCCGCGACGAACTCAACGAAGTCATCAAAAATCGCGTGGCCAAGTCCTGTGAAATTCTGGATGCGGGGATACCCCTGTTTGCCGACGAGTTCGTCAAGGAAAACAACACGGCGGAGTTGACGGCCGCGAACAGGGATAAAAGCGCGGAAGAACTGGAGGCCGGGGACGAAATTTACAGCTTGGCCGGACGCATCCTTTCCATGCGCTCTTTCGGCAAGGCGGCTTTTTTTCATCTCATGGACGCGTCGGGGCGCATTCAGTGTTACGCCGCCAAAGAAATCCTCGGCGATGCGACCTATTCTCTTTTCAAAAAACTGGATACCGGCGACATTGTCGGCGTGCGCGGCGGCCTTTTCCGCACCAAGACCGGCGAACTGACCCTGCGTTGCGATTCCCTGGTCCTGCTCACCAAATCCATCCGTTCCCTGCCGGAAAAATATCACGGGCTCAAGGACGTTGAAACACGGTACCGCCGGCGCTACCTGGATTTGATAGTCACCGAACGCACCCGCGAAATTTTCAACGCACGCATCAAAATCGTGCGCGAGTTCCGCCGTTTCATGGAAGACGAAGGCTTTCTGGAAGTGGAAACCCCCATGCTGCAACCCATCGCCGGGGGCGCGACCGCCAGACCCTTCGTCACCCACCACAAGGCCCTGGACATGCACCTGTACATGCGCATTGCTCCGGAGCTGTATCTCAAGCGGCTCCTCGTGGGCGGCATGGAAAAAGTCTTTGAAATCAACAGAAATTTTCGCAATGAAGGTATTTCGGTTCGGCACAACCCGGAATTCACCATGTGTGAGTTTTACTGGGCCTACGCCACCTACAAGGACCTGTCGGATCTGACGGAGCGTCTGGTCGGCGGTCTTGCGCATACTGTCTGCGGCAGTTATGAAATCAGCTACCAGGGGCAAACCGTCAACCTGCGGCCGGGGCACTGGAAGCGCATGAGTTTTTTCACCGCCCTTGAGGAACTGGGCGGACACAGTCCGGACCTTTACGGCAACTATGACATCCTGTCCGCGTACATAAGACAACGCGGCGAAAAAATAGTCGCGGGCACGAAACTGGGCAAACTCCAGGCCAAACTTTTCGACCTCGACGTGGAAGGCAAGCTGATTCAGCCGCATTTCATCCATCATTACCCGACGGACATTTCTCCGCTTTCCCGGCGCAACAGCGCGAACCCGGCCATTACCGACCGTTTCGAACTGTTCATCGCCGGGCGCGAGCTTGCCAACGCCTTTTCCGAACTCAACGATCCGGCGGACCAGCGCGCCCGTTTCGAGGAACAGGTCGCGGAAAAAAAAGC